>NZ_JBFAXI010000037.1:0-85234 GCF_040680735.1 Streptomyces sp. NPDC051987
TGGCGTTGACTTTTGGCACGCTGTTGAGTTCTCAAGGAACGGTCGCTTCCTTTGTACTCACCCTCTCGGGCTTTCCTCCGGGCTTCCCTTCGGTGTTTCCAACCTTACCAGATCCGTTTTCCGTTCCGTTTCCGGTCGGAATTCATTTCCGGTGGCCGTTGGAGGGCCGTCGCCTTCTCGATTGCCTTTCGGCTCTCTTTCAGCGATTCCGACTTTATCAGAAGTTCCTGACCGGTCTGACCGGCCACTCATTTCTGAGTAAAGCGGGGGTGGCTTCGATGTTCGGAGAGGACTCTCCGTTGTGAAGCAGATCGATTCTAACGATCGGCCCTGAACCTGTCCAGTTCTAGGCAACTGTTTGAATCTACCTCCCCCTCCGAGCCGTGTCAACAGGTCTTCCGGGGCGAAGAGGAGACTAGCAGCTCACGGGAGGTCTCCGCACATCAGGCGGCCGTGGGGACAGACGCGCTGCGCTCGGTCTCCCCGAGGTCACCCGTCTCGCCGGCCCGAGCGGCACGGCCGCCCACGAGGAAGACGTAGGCCAGGAAGGCCAGCTCAGCCACTACTCCGATGCCTATGCGGGCCCAGGTCGGCAGGCCCGACGGGGTGACGAAGCCTTCGATCGCGCCGGAGACGAACAGGACGAGGGCCAGGCCGATCGCCATGCCCACGGCGGCGCGTCCCTCTTCCGCCAGGGCCGTGCGGCGGCTGCGCGGGCCGGGATCTATGAGCGTCCAGCCGAGGCGGAGTCCGGTGCCGGCGGCCACGAAAACCGCGGTGAGCTCCAGCAGTCCATGGGGGAGGACCAGGCCCAGGAAGGTGTCGAGGCGGCCGGCCGAGGACATCAGGCCGAAGCCGACGCCGAGGTTGAGCATGTTCTCGAAGAGGATCCAGAGGACCGGAAGACCGAGGAAGACGCCCAGGACCAGGCACATCGCGGCGGCCCTGGCGTTGTTCGTCCACACCTGGGCCGCGAAGGACGCCGCGGGGTGGCTGGAATAGTAGGTCTCGTACTCGCCACCCGGGCGTGTCAGCTCGCGGAGCTGGCTGGGTGCCGCGATGGTCGACTGCACGTCCGGGTGGGTGCCTATCCACCAGCCCAGGACGATCGCCAGCGCGGTGGAGACGAGGGCGGTGGGGACCCACCAGTGCCGGGACCGGTAGACCGCGGCCGGGAATCCCTGGCCCAGGAAGCGGGCGACATCGCGCCAGGAGGCGCGGCGGGTGCCTGTCACGGCACTGCGCGCGCGGGCCACCAGCTGGCTGAGGCGTCCGGTGAGCTGGGGATCGGGAGCGCTGGACTGGATCAGTGAGAGGTGGGTGGCGGTGCGCTGGTAGAGCGCGACGAGTTCGTCGGCCTCGGCTCCGCTGAGGCGCCGCTGGCGGCGCAGGAGTGTGTCCAGACGATCCCACTCGGCTCGGTGTGCGGAGACGAAGACGTCGAGGTCCATCGGGTCTGCCTGCTCCTCGGCTGGTCGTCGACTGTCTGTCGTGGCTCTGTCGCAGCGATGTCGCAGCTGTCAGCTTGTCGTACTGCGGCGCGATGCGCCCTCAGCTTGGCAGACTTGCGCGGGACAGGGCAGACCAGGGAAGGCGGCGGGCGTGAGTGAGCTGGTGACGGGTGAGGCGGTGGCGCTCGAACTGCGTCCCGCGAGGCTGCCCAGCAGGGCACTCGCCGTGCTGCTCGACCTGATCGTGACCTTCACCGTGTACATCGCTGTGTCGCTGGGCCTGGCGGCGGCCACGGCCTCGCTCGACGACGCCGCGCAGCTCGCCCTCGCGATCGCGGCCTTTCTGCTGGTGCTGGTCGGGGCGCCGATCGCGGTGGAGACACTGAGCCATGGACGCTCGCTCGGGAAGCTGGCGTGCGGGCTGCGGGTCGTGCGGGACGACGGCGGGCCCATCCGGTTCCGGCACGCGCTGGTGCGGGGCGCGCTCGGCGTGGTCGAGATCCTGATGACCTTCGGGGTCGTCGCCTGTGTCGCCTCGCTGTTCTCGGCGCGTGGGCGGCGGCTGGGGGACGTGTTCGCGGGGACCCTGGTGGTACGGGAGCGGGTGCCCGCGGGGCAGACCGGTTTCGTTCCGCCGCCTCCGCCCTGGCTGGCGGGGCGTTTCGCCGGTCTCGACCTCTCAGCCGTTCCGGACGGGCTGTGGCTCGCGGTCCGGCAGTACCTGACGCGGATGCAGCAGCTCGATCCGCAGGTGTCGTGGGCGATGTCCGTACAGCTGGCGGGCGACGTCGCGACCCGGACGGGGACCCCGGCGCCGCCTGACATTCCGCCGGCGGCCTATCTGGCGGCAGTGGTACAGGAGCGACAGGCTCGCGAGGCCCGGAGGGCGTTCGCCGACCGTGCCGCACCCTCCCCCACCCCCCTCGGCGCCTACGCGCCCCCGGTGTCCGGCGCGGCCCCTGCTCCCACGTCCTTCGCCACTCCCACTTCCACGTCCTTCGCCGCGCCCACTCATGTGCAGCAGCCGCAGGCAGTGCCCGTGGCTCCGCCTGCGGCATCGGCCGAGCGGCCCGCCACCGGGTTCGTGCCGCCGGCCTAGGCGCGGGCGGGCCGGCCGGACCGCCGGGCCGTCGGGTGGCGGTTCAGTCGTCGGGATCGGTGAAGACCGTCGGCGGCGACCTCAGGTCCTCCAGCTCGACTCCAGGAGCCGC
Organism: Streptomyces sp. NPDC051987; assembly: GCF_040680735.1. Classification (NCBI taxonomy): domain Bacteria; kingdom Bacillati; phylum Actinomycetota; class Actinomycetes; order Kitasatosporales; family Streptomycetaceae; genus Streptomyces; species Streptomyces sp. NPDC051987. The sequence continues at coordinate 2,663 of NZ_JBFAXI010000037.1, forward strand.
CAGGACCACGTCGCCGGCGAGGTGCACGCTGTGCTGTTCGCCGGTGTCCAGGGCTGTGACCTGGTATTCGTCCACGGTCAGCGGGCCGTTGTCAGTGGCGTGTGTTTCTCTTCTCAGCAAGGCCCAGGACTGGTCCACGGTCCGCGGGGCGAGGACCGGGTCCGTGAAGGCCACGAGGCGTACGCGGGTCGCGGCGGCGGAAGGGGTGAGGCGCAGGAGACGGGCGGTGGCGACCAGGAACGCGGGTGACGTGCCGGTGAAGGCGTGGGCGCGCGCATTGCCTTCGGTGGCATGAGTGCCGGTGGGGTCCGTGCGGACCCAGGTGACGCCGTCCAGGGCGGCGCCGCGCACCTGCCAGCTCCCGGCATGGAGTTCGAGGCGGAGGGGGCGGCCGAGGTCGTCGAGGGTGAGATCGACCGAGCCGCCGTGGTCACCGGAGGAGGTGGTCACCTGGGAGACGTAACGCCAGCCGGAGGGGCCGGGGGCGCATTGGAAGAGTTCTTCGCCGAGGGGGGTGTGATCGTGCGGATCGTGGAGCGAATAGCGGCCGCGGGGCATGGGGGTCCTGGGGCTTGAACGGGGTGGGAGTCCGGTGCCGGTCCGGCCGTTCGGCCGGGTAGGTGGCCGGCGGACCAAAGGGGCAGGCCCCCGGCACGGGGGTGCGGGGGCCTGCCTCGGTGGACCGGAGGACCTGTCACCGGGAGAGCGCGTCCGTGCACGGGCGTGCTTCCCGGTGGGCGGGGCCGGGACTCAGTAGCGGTAGTGGTCCGACTTGTACGGTCCCTCGACCTTCACGCCGATGTACGCGGCCTGCTCGGGGCGCAGCGTCGTGAGCTTCACGCCGAGCGAGTCCAGGTGCAGGCGGGCGACCTTCTCGTCGAGGTGCTTGGGCAGCGTGTAGACGCCGACCGGGTACTCGTCGGGCTTGGTGAACAGCTCGATCTGGGCCAGGGTCTGGTCCGCGAACGAGTTGGACATCACGAACGAGGGGTGGCCGGTGGCGTTGCCCAGGTTCAGCAGGCGGCCCTCGGAGAGGACGATGATCACCTTGCCGTCGGGGAAGGTCCAGGTGTGGACCTGCGGCTTGACCTCGTCCTTGACGATGCCGGGGACCTTGGCGAGACCGGCCATGTCGATCTCGTTGTCGAAGTGGCCGATGTTGCCGACGATGGCCTGGTGCTTCATCTTGGCCATGTCCGAGGCCATGATGATGTCCTTGTTGCCGGTCGTGGTGACGAAGATGTCGGCCTTGTCGATGACCTCGTCGAGGGTCGTGACCTGGTAGCCGTCCATCGCGGCCTGCAGGGCGCAGATCGGGTCGATCTCGGTGACGATCACGCGGGCGCCCTGGCCGCGCAGGGACTCCGCGCAGCCCTTGCCCACGTCGCCGTAGCCGCAGACGACCGCGGTCTTGCCACCGATGAGGACGTCGGTGGCGCGGTTGATGCCGTCGATCAGGGAGTGGCGGCAGCCGTACTTGTTGTCGAACTTCGACTTGGTGACGGCGTCGTTGACGTTGATCGCCGGGAAGAGGAGGACGCCGTCGCGCTGCATCTCGTAGAGACGGTGGACGCCGGTGGTGGTCTCCTCCGTCACGCCGCGGATCTCGGAGGCCAGCTGGGTCCACTTCTGCGAGCCGTCCGTGATGGTGCGGTGCAGGAGTTCGAGGATGACGCGGTGCTCGTCGGACTCGGCGGTGTCGACCGAGGGGACCTTGCCGTCCTTCTCGTACTCGACGCCCTTGTGGACGAGGAGGGTGGCGTCACCGCCGTCGTCGAGGATCATGTTGGGGCCGCCGGTGGGGCTGTCCGGCCAGGTCAGCGCCTGCTCGGTGCACCACCAGTACTCCTCCAGGGTCTCGCCCTTCCACGCGAAGACCGGGATGCCCTGCGGGTTGTCGGGCGTGCCGTTCGGGCCGACGGCGATGGCGGCGGCCGCGTGGTCCTGGGTGGAGAAGATGTTGCAGGACGCCCAGCGGACCTGCGCGCCCAGGGCGACCAGGGTCTCGATCAGGACGGCGGTCTGCACGGTCATGTGCAGGGAGCCGGTGACGCGGGCGCCGGCCAGCGGCTGGGTCTCGGCGTACTCCTTGCGGATCGCCATCAGGCCGGGCATCTCGTGCTCGGCGAGGGTGATCTCCTTGCGGCCGAACTCGGCCAGGGAGAGGTCGGCGACCTTGAAGTCCTGTCGGTTGTCGACAGTCGTCATTGCGAGCTGCTCCTCGGGGTTGGGTCGAGGGTGGGTACGGCTGGTCTGCGCGGCGGCGGACACAGGGGTGCCCGAGAAGAGGACACAGGCATGCCCACACGTACGCGCAGCGCAGTCCGTCGGAGGCCCTCTCTCCCTCGGTCGGTCCGTGTGGGACCGCCCGACCGCCATCAGCAGCGACGTCTGGCTTCGTCCCAAGCTACACCGGAGGAGCGGGCCGCCCCCAGTCCGCCTCCGAACGGATCACGCCGTTCGAGGGCGGTGGGAGCGGTCGGTGACGGGGCGGTGTGCGGGGAGTCGGGCGGGATCAGTGGCCGGCGGGGTGGGGGGTGGGGCCGCCGGGGGTGGCTTCCGGGTCGGGGCCCTTGGCGGCCTCCGCCTCGCTGTAGATGTCCGGTTCCAGGTAGATCACGCGGGCGATGGGGACCGCGGCGCGGATCCGGGCCTCTGCGGCGTTGATGGCCCTGGCGACCTCGGCGGCCGTGTCGTCGTGCTGGACGGCGATCTTGGCGGCGATGAGGAGTTCCTCGGGGCCGAGGTGGAGCGTGCGCATGTGGATGATGCCGGTGACCGTGTCGCCGTCGACGATCGCTGCCTCGATCTTCCGGACCTCCTCGACGCCCGCGGCCTCGCCGAGCAGGAGCGACTTGGTCTCGGCGGCGAGGACGAGGGCGATCGAGACGAGCAGGACACCGATGCAGACCGTGCCGATGCCGTCCCAGACGCCGTCGCCGGTGAGCAGGGCGAGGCCGACGCCGCCGAGGGCGAGGGCGAGGCCGATCAGCGCGCCGAAGTCCTCAAGGAGGACGACGGGCAGTTCGGGGGCCTTGGCGCGGCGGATGAACTGCGACCAGGACAGCTTGCCGCGCAGTTCGTTGGACTCCTTGATGGCCGTCCTGAAGGAGAACCCCTCGGCGATGATCGCGAAGAGGAGGACGCCCACCGGCCAGTACCAGTGCTCCACCTGGTGGGGGTGGCTGATCTTCTCGTAGCCCTCGTAGATGGCGAACATGCCGCCGACCGAGAAGAGCACGATGGAGACGAGGAAGGCGTAGATGTACCGCTCGCGGCCGTAGCCGAAGGGGTGCTGGGGGGTCGCCTCGCGCTGGGCCTTCTTGCCGCCGATGAGCAGCAGGAACTGGTTGCCGGAGTCGGCGAGCGAGTGGACGCCCTCGGCGAGCATCGACGAGGAGCCGCTGAACGCGAACGCCACGAACTTCGATGCCGCGATCGCGAGGTTCGCGCCGAGTGCCGCCACGATCGCCCTGGTGCCGCCTGACGCGCTCATGTGTTCGCGTTGTCCCTTCTCGTTCTCACCGGTACTCGCTTTGCCCGTGCTTTGCCGGTGGGTCATTCTTGCAGCCCGGTCCGGGAGCGACTCGTCAGGTATCCACACCCCCGGTAGGACAATCAGACTTGACCGGACTCCGCGAGAAGTACCGACCCCTCAGGCGATCATCAGACGATCACTGTGGCGCGGAACACCGTGCCCGCGCCCGACACCTCGGCCTTCTCGGCGGCCGGGACGAACACCGAGCGGCCCGGGGTCAGGTCGTACTCGCCGACGCGGACCGTGCCGGCCGTGCAGAGCAGGATCTGCGGGGTCGGCAGGGCCAGGTCATGGGCGCCGGCACCGTCGGGCAGCACGTACCGGGAGAGCCGGAACTCGTCGATGGGCGTCTCGTAGACCTCCTCGCCGTCCGGGGCCGCCTCGGGACGCAGCACGCCCGCGTCGCCTGCCTCGAAGCGGACGACGCGCAGGAGTTCGGGGACGTCGACGTGCTTGGGCGTCAGGCCGCAGCGCAGCACGTTGTCGGAGTTGGCCATGATCTCGACGCCCAGGCCGCTGAGGTAGGCGTGCGGGATGCCGGCTCCCAGGAAGAGTGCCTCGCCGGGCTGCAGGCGGACGTGGTTGAGGAGCATGGCGGCGATCACGCCGGGGTCGCCGGGGTAGTGGTGGGCGATGTCGGCGTAGGGCGCGTAGTCGCCACCGAGGCGGCGGCAGGCGGCCGTTGCCTCCGCCACCGTGCGGGCCATCTCCTCGCGGTCGGCGCTGAGGATCGCGGTGAGGACCTCGCGCAGGGCGGCGTCCTCGGGGTGGGCGCGCAGCGCGTCGACGTACGGCTTGAGGGAGTCCACGCCGAGGCCGTCGAGGAGTTCGGCCGACTCCTCCGGTGCGCGGAAGCCGCACAGGCCGTCGAACTCGGTGAGCGCGCAGATCAGTTCGGGCTTGTGGTTGGCGTCCTTGTAGTTGCGGTGCGGGGCGTCGACCGGGATACCGCGCCGCTCCTCGTCCTCGTAACCCTCCCTGGCCTGTTCGAGGTCGGGGTGCACCTGGAGGGAGAGCGGGGCGCCCGCGGCGAGGATCTTGAGCAGGAAGGGCAGCCGCGGGCCGAACCTTGCCACGGCCTCCTCGCCCAGTGCGGCCTTCGGGTCCGCGTCGATCACCTCGACGAGCGTGCCGCGCGCGGTGCGCGACGGGGCGCCCGGGTGCGCGCCCATCCACATCTCCGCCTGCGGCTCGCCGCTCGGCTCGACCCCGAGCAGCTTCGGGATGGCGGTCGGGGAACCCCAGGCGTAGGGGCGGACGGTGTTGTCGAGGAGATCCATGACTTCTCTCTACGGGTTCTCTCTGCGGGCGGGGCCGATCGGGGGCAGGCACACGGGGCACGCCGGGGCACGCCCGCGGTGCGTCGAACACGTCGAACACGTCGAACACGTCGAACGCGCCGTACGACGCTGTGCGACGGTGCACTGCGCCTGTGTGCACCGGGTGTTCCGCCACCGGTTCGCCCGCGGGACGGCCCTCAGGTCGTGCCTCGTGCGGCGGGTCCGGTGCCGGTGTCCACCTCAGGCCCTCGAAGCGAGCGCCAGGTAAACGGCGGCGAAATCCGTGACGGCGATCAGTTCCGCCAGGGTCTCCAGCTCGCCGCCCGCCTCGGGCTCCAGCTCGCTGATCGGGGTGTCGTGGCTGAGGGCGAGGTCGCGGGCGGCGGGGGCGGCGGTGAGGCCGCCGATGGGGCGGTCGCGGAGCAGCACCACGCGCGCGTGCAGCGCGGGCGGCTCCTCCACGCGGTCGCGGAAGAAGTCGTCCGGGTCGGCGCTGGCGGCGAGCGGGCCGGCGAGCAGGGCGGCGTGGGCCGCCAGGGCCTCGGGCAGTTCCGCGACCAGGGCGGGGCGGCCGGCCAGTTCGGCGAGGGCGGCGGCGAAGCGGCGGCCGGCCGGACCCGCCGAGTCGCCCTCCGTCCAGACCACCGGGAGCGCGTCGGCGAGTTCGGCGGCGAGTGTCTTGGCCGGATTGCTGTACGTCACGATGGCCGGGCCGCAGCGCTCGGCGATGTGGTCGAGGCGGTCGGCGACCTTCTCCAGGGCGTCCGGCGGGGCGGTGAGCAGCCCGATGCGGTCGAGGAGCGCGAGCAGCGGGGTGAGCAGCGCCCACAGGACGCCCGGGGAGGAACCGGCGAGCGGCTCGCCGTGGTCGTACGGGGCCGTCGCCATCGGCATGAACAAGCCGTGGGCGCCGGCCACCGCCTCGGCGAGCGGAGTGCCGGCGGGGGCCACCGCGGCCACGGAGCAGCCGCGCCGGTAGGCCTGGTCGGCGAGGAGGGAGAGGCTGGGCTCGGTGCCGTCCGGGGTGGCGATCAGCAGCAGGTCGACGGAGCCGGCCCAGCCGGGGAGCTCCCAGCGCAGGGCACCGGCGGCCGGGGCGACGCCGGTGGGGGCCAGGCGGGTGACGGGGCTGCCGGGGCCGGCCAGCGTGCCGAGGAGGTCGGCGGCGTGGGTGGCGGCGACGCCGGGGCCCGCGATCAGGACGGCGCGCGGGCGGCCGTCGGGCTTCAGCTCCTGGACACCGGCCTCGGTGGCGTACCGGGCGGCCGTACGGACGCGGGCGCCGGCCTCGGCCGCACCGCGCAGCAGACCTCGGCGGTCGGCCTGGGCGAGGGCCTCCGAGGTGTCGAGCAGCGATTCGTCGAGCATGGAGCGGCCTCCGGGTGCCGGGGTCCTGTCCTGATCCTGACCTGGTCTTGGTTCGGGGCGCCGTGGTGGCGGTTACGCCGGTCGGCGGGCCTCGTCGACGAGGAGGACGGGGATGCCGTCGCGGACGGGGTACGCCAGGCCGCAGTCCTGGCCGGTGCAGATCAGCTCCGCGTCCTGCTCCTTGAGGGGGGCGTGGCAGGCCGGGCAGGCGAGGATCTCCAGGAGGCCGGCTTCGAGCGGCATGGGGGTTCCCTTCGAGGTGGAATGTTCGCGTGCGGTCAGGTTACCGCCGGTGGGGTGGGTTGGGCTGGCCGCCGGCGCGTGGTGACCGTCCGCCGGGGTGACCGCCCAGGGGGCTCCGTCCCCTGGCCCCCCCGAGACCTTCGCCCGCCCACCACCCGACTCGGTCGGTCGAAAGGCGAGGGCGGGCAGGGCGGCAGGGTCGGCCAGGGCGGCAGGGTCACGCTCTGATGATCGCCAGTACCTCGTCCCGGATCTTCGTCATCGTCGCCTCGTCCCTCGCCTCCGCGTTGAGGCGCAGGAGGGGTTCCGTGTTGGAGGGGCGGACGTTGAACCACCAGTCGGCGGCGGTGACGGTGAGGCCGTCGAGGTCGTCGAGGGTGACGTCGCCGCGGTCGCCGTAGGCCGCGCGGATCGCGGTGAGGCTGGCCTGCTGGTCGGTGACGGTGGAGTTGATCTCGCCGGAGCCGGTGTAGCGGTCGTACTGGGCGACGAGGGAGGAGAGGGGGGCGGGCTGGCCGCCGAGGGCCGCGAGGACGTGCAGGGCGGCCAGCATGCCCGTGTCGGCGTTCCAGAAGTCCTTGAAGTAGTAGTGGGCCGAGTGCTCACCGCCGAAGATCGCGCCGGACCTGGCCATCTCGGCCTTGATGAAGGAGTGGCCGACGCGGGTGCGGACGGGGGTGCCGCCGTTCTCGCGGACGACCTCGGGGACGGTCCAGGACGTGATCAGGTTGTGGATGACGGTGCCCTTGCCGCCGTTCCTCGCCAGCTCGCGCGCGGCGACGAGGGCGGTGATCGCCGACGGGGAGACCGGGTCGCCGTTCTCGTCCACGACGAAGCAGCGGTCCGCGTCGCCGTCGAAGGCCAGGCCGAGGTCGGCGGACTCGGCGCGCACGCGCTGCTGGAGGTCCACGAGGTTGGCGGGGTCGAGCGGGTTGGCCTCGTGGTTCGGGAAGGTGCCGTCCAGCTCGAAGTACATCGGGACCAGGGTCAGCGGCAGGCCCTCGAAGACCGTGGGGACCGTGTGGCCGCCCATGCCGTTGCCCGCGTCGACCACGACCTTCAGCGGGCGGATGGAGGTCAGGTCCACAAGCGAGCGCAGGTGGGCCGCGTAGTCCGACAACGTCTCGCGGGCGGTGAGGGTTCCGGGTGCGGCGGCCGGCGCGGGGGCGCCCTCCCGCGACCAGCGCTCGGCCAGCTCCCTGATCTCCGCCAGGCCGGTGTCCTGGCCCACCGGCGCCGCTCCCGCGCGGCACATCTTGATGCCGTTGTACTGCGCCGGGTTGTGCGAGGCCGTGAACATCGCGCCGGGCAGGCCGAGGGCGCCCGAGGCGTAGTACAGCTGGTCGGTCGAGCACAGGCCGATCTCGGTGACGTCGACGCCCCGGGCCGCCGCGCCGCGCGCGAAGGCGCGGGACAGACCGGGCGAGGAGGGCCGCATGTCGTGGCCGACGACGATCGCTGCGGCGCCGGTCACCTGGACGAACGCGGCGCCGAACAGCTCGGCGAGGGCCTCGTCCCACTGGTCCGGGACCACTCCGCGTACGTCGTACGCCTTCACGATCTGCGACAGATCCGCAACAGCCACAAGCCAACCCTCCTGGAGTCCTCACGGTCGCCCCAAACTACCTGTCCCGGGTGCGGGTCGGACGCGGGAGCCCCCGGCGGACGGTCCGGCCGGCTCCTGGCTCTGATCTGCGGCGATCCGGTCGGGTCGACGGCGGTCGGCGGGAGACGAGGGCCGGGCGGTCGTGGGCCGTTCCCGGCCCGCCGCCGCCGGTGGCCGCAACTGCCCTGCACACGCGGTTCTTTCAGGGATTCCCGCGCGTGGGCGGGCAGGACGGCTGCCCGGTGACGGTCGGGCAGGGCGGGGGGATTTCCTCCGACCGGTTCGCCCTCCGGGTTGACGGACGTCCGCACGCGCGGGTGCGGACCCGTGCAGGAACGATTCGCCGGTCGATGGGACACCGCTCGACGGGACGTCGGCTGACCGTCGCGCCGTCAGTTGTCGGGTGAGCGCAGTACCCGCAGGTGGCCGCGGCGGGCGACCTCCATCGGATCCGCGCCGCGGCCGCCGCCCGCTTCGGCCGCCCGCTCCCGGGGGCGAGCCGCCTCGCGCACCGCGTTGGCCAGCGCTTCCAGGTCGTCCCCGCTGGGCCGCGCGGGGGCGGAGCCGTCGAGGAGCCGGACGACCTCCCAGCCGCGCGGGGCGGTGAGGCGCTCGGAGTGCTCGGCGCACAGGTCATAGCAGTGGGGTTCGGCGTAAGTGGCGAGCGGGCCGAGGACCGCGGTCGAGTCGGCGTAGACGTACGTCAGCGTCGCGACGGCGGGTCGGCCGCAGGCGGTTCGCGAACAGCGACGTACAGGGCTCACGACGTTGGACGGTACCGCACTCTTGAGCGGGCCGCGACGACTCTCCCCCAGGTCACTCCACCGTGTCGTACTGTGAAACGCCCCACACGCCCTCTCGGACCCGCCTCGTTGACCTGCGTGGAAGACGCTGCCGGAGGTCATGGCCGACATCGCATCCGGTCACGGGTCAGTACAAACACCGTCAATTGCCTTGAGCTCGCCGGTCTTGTGGAGATACGGAAACGAGCCCAACCTTGGCTGGAATGGTCAACCTGCGACATGCCGGGCCAGGCCGCGTCGGTGCGTGCGACGGCGCGGCCGGAGCCCGCGAGGACTACGCTTCACCAGTGATGGACAACCGTGTACCGCCCCGTGCCGCCGGCTCCGGGCCTCGTCGACGCGATCGCCACGGTCGGGGCATGCGCGGACCGATCGCGCCACCCCAGGTGCCGCTGGCCGCGAGCCGCGCCGACGTGTTCGCGGACCTGGTGCAGGACTCCGTGGAGCGCCTGGAGCGCCGCTGGCCCCAGCTCGCGGACATCGATTTCCTGGTCCTTGAGGTGCCCCGGCTCCAGGACCGGCACGCGGAGACCTGGAGCGACGAGGCGGTACCGCTCGGCGGCGTCATTCCCGCACGCGAGGGCCGCCCGGCGCGGGTGGTCGTCTACCGGCGGCCGGTCGAGATCCGCACCAAGGGGCGCGACGAGCGGGCCGCGCTGGTGCACGAGGTCGTGGTGGAGCAGGTCGCCGAGCTGCTCGGCCTCACTCCGGAGACGGTCGATCCCCGCTACGGCGAGGACTGAGCCCCCGGCGGTCCGGCCCGCCACTGCTTCTCGTGTCTGCGGGGATTCTCATTTCTGCAGGACCGCCACGTCCTGGTCCGCCTCCGGCACGGCCACCGTGCCGCGGTCGTCCGGGAGGGTCTGGATCGTGAATCCCGGGACGCCCTCCTCGGTGGCCGCCAGGGTGCGGGCGCCGTAGACCGGGCCGCCGGAGACCGTCTCCACGGTCAGGGCGTAGGTGCCCTTCAGACCGGAGGGGACCGGGGCGTCGACGTTCTGAGTGGTGCCGGCCTTGATCGTGAACGTCTTGGACACCGCCGTGCCGCCCTCGCTGCCCGCCGACGCCGTGACCTTGACCTGGGCGGTCGCGGTGGGCGCGGTCAGCGAGAGGGTGGTGCCCTTGCCGCTGTTGTCGGCGGACGTCGCGCGCGTGCCGACCGGCGCGGTCGCCGGGATGTACGCGGTCTCCTGCTTGCCTCCCTTGGCGCGGGTGACCCGCAGGGCGGCCACCACCGGCACGGACTGGTCGCTCGGCGTGAGGATCAGCGAGCCTGCCTCGCCGCGCGTGACGTCGCCGAGGTCGGTCGCGGTGGTCATGCCCGACTTCACGTGCAGCGTCTCGTTGCCAGCCGGGGTGATCGTGCCGTCCGGGGAGGCCAGGCGCACCTTCAGGTCCGCGTCGCTGTCGCCGGTGGTGAAGGCGACCAGCCGGACGTCGGTGGCGTCCTTGGGGATGCCGGGCAGCACCAGGCTGCCGGACGGGTCGGCGGAGGCGGCCAGCCAGTCGCCGCCCGACTTGTCGTCCAGGGCCTGCACGCTGGCGCCGACCCGGCCGCTGCGCACGCTCACGTGCACGGTCAGGTCGGTCTGCTTCTCGTCGCTGAGCGTGGACAGCAGGACCGGCTCACTTGCGTGCGGCTGGACCGTGATGCCCTCTCCCACCGAGGACTTGAGCTGGCCGTCCTTGCCGTACAGCTCGATGTCGACGACGGCGGCGCTGTCGTCGGGGTTGGTGAGGTGCACGTAGTCGGTGCGGCCGGTGGCGGTGCTGGCGCCCGGGAACCAGAACTCGGTGTCGGCCGGGGTGCAGTTGACCCCCTGGAGACCGCGTCCGGTGCCCGCGGCCACCTCGGTGGTCTCCTGCACCGTCCAGCCCGGGGCGTACTTGCCCTCGGCGGTGCCCACATAGGCGGGCCCGTCGGCGCCGGAGGTGTCCGCGGTGGCCGGGGTGCCGGGCGCCTTGGGGGTCAGGACCGGCTTGGCGGCCTTCTTCTTGCCGCCGCTGCCGCCGGTCCCGTCCGCCGACTGCTCGGTGGCGGGCCGGAGTTGGGCCTTGCCGTCGCTCGTGGTGCCCTGGGTGACGGGCGTGAACGACGTGTACGAGGTGTCGGCGATGTCGGAGATGCTGGGCGCCGGGCACACCAGCGTGGTGCGCTCCACGGGCAGTTGGGCGGCCGCTTCGGCGGTGTGCGCCGAGGTGGTGGCCGGCTGGTCGAGCGCGGCGAACCCGGTGACCGCCGCGAGGGCGGCCGTACCGGCGAGCAGGGACAGGGTGGTGCGGTTCACTGCTGGCTCCCGTCGTGGTGCTCGCCGCCGGTGCCGTGGTGGTGCGGGGCGGCCGGGTCGTAGGCGGGGTCGTAGCCCTGCTGGTACGTCGGGTCGTACGCCGCCTGCCCCTGCTGCCCGCCGTAGGCGTACGGGTCGTACTGGCCGGTCTGGTACGGGTCGTACGTCTGCTGGTCGTAGCCGCCGGTCTGGTACTGGCCGGAGCCGGCGCCCTGGTACTGGTCGGCGTAGCCGGTGTCGTAGCCGTCGGCCTGCGGGTAGGAGGCGGGATCCCTCTCCCAGGCTCGAACCTCCTCGCCCGGGGGCACCCCCATGTCGTACGACTGCTGGTGCGGGACCGTGACCGGGGGCTGGTCCTCCGACGGCGCCGGAGCGGCCGCAGGGACGACGTCGGTGCCGTCGGTGCCGTCCTCCGGGGCGAGCTCCTCCTCGGCCTCCGCCTGGGCGCGCAGGCGGCGGGCACGGCGGCCCTCGCCCTCGACGGCCTGGGCGGGGACGGGCTGCTCCTCGGGGAGGTCGTCGTCGACGTCGCGGCGGCGGCCGGGGAGGGCGAGGACGACCAGGACGACGGCGAGCGCGCCCTGCGCCCACAGCCAGGCGGTGTGCGTGAACGGCGTGTCGTAGGTGACGTCCAGCTTCCCGCCGGCAGCGGGGAGTTCGAAGCCCTGGGCCCAGCCGTCGACGGTGGTGCGGGTGAGCGGCTTGCCGTCCAGGGTGGCCGTCCAGTCCGGGGAGGCCGAGTCGGCCAGGCGCAGGACGCGGCCGTCGGCACCGGTCGGGATGGTGGTGTGGATGTCGACGGGTCCGGCGGGCACCGGGTCGGGCGTGCCCGAGCCGTTCGCCAGGACGATGCTCGCGCGGGAGACCTGCTGGTCGACGCGCCACAGGGCGCTGCCGTCCTGCTGGCTGAGCCGGGACAGGCCGGGCGTCGCGTCCAGCACGCGCGTGATGTCACGCGGCGCGCCCTTGTGGACGAGGACGTAGCGCACCGCGAATCCGCCGAGCTGTTCGGCCTGGTCGGCGCCGGAGCCGGCGACCAGGTTGGCGACGACCTTGTCGAGCTTGGCGTTCTCGCCGTCGGCCGCGGCCGCCTCGGCGTCTCCCATGCGTGCGCCGGCGCCGCGGACCAGCATGTAGCTCACGCGCGCGGTGCTGTCGCTGTCGAGGACGAGGGTGCGGACCTGGTCGCTGGTGGTGCTGTCCTCCGCGACGAACGCGGGCACCTGGCTCGGGTCGCGCCGCTCGACCGGGCCGTCGGCGCCCGCGATCATCCAGCCGGCGGCGAGCAGCAGCGGGCCCGCGGCGGAGGCGAACGCGATGAGCGCGGCCACCGGCTGGCGCCAGCCGAAGCTCTGTTCGGCGACCCGCGCACGTGCCCCGTCGGCGCCGAGCGCGGCGGCGGACAGGATGGCGATGCCGTAGACGAGGGTCGCGGGGCCGGCCCAGGCGGACTTGTTGGACAGGGCCGCGAAGACCAGGCCGACCAGGGCGACCGCCCAGGCGGTGCGGACCGCCGCCTGGCGCTCGGAGCGCAGCAGGGCGGCGAGCGCGGCCAGGACGATGCCGATGAGCATCAGCCCGTCGAGCGTGCCGGGGCCGCCCGGACTGGCGCCGAGCAGATCCAGGGCGGAGGCGGCCGAGGGGCCGTACTCCAGCCCGGCCTCCGTGAAGAAGCCGGACGGCAGCAGGGTCAGCGACCAGGGGGCGAGGACCAGCAGCGGGGTGCCGATCTGGGCCAGCAGCCGCAGGCCGGAGGCGACCAGGTCAGAGCGGCGGACGGCGAGCACGGCGAGGCCGAGGACGAGGGCGATCGGCCAGACGATGGGGGTGAACGCGGTGGTGATGGTCAGCAGCAGCGCGTACGCCCAGGTGGCGCGCCAGCTGCCCCGTGCGCCGGAGGGGTGCGCGAGGCCGCCGGCCGCGATGCCGGCGCGGGCGATCAGCGGCAGCAGGATCGCCAGGACGGCGGTGCCGATCCGGCCGCCCGCGAGGGCGCCGGTGGCGGCGGGCAGGAAGGCGTAGGCGATGGCCGCCCAGGCCCGCAGCAGGCGCGAGGTGACCAGCGGGCGGGAGGCGAAGTAGGCGGTGAATCCGGCGAGCGGTACCGAGGCGACCAGCAGGACGGTGACCGCGAGCCCGGTCGAGCCGAACAGCAGGGAGGCCAGGGAGGCGACGATCGCGAGGTACGGCGGCGCGGCCGGGGTGCCGCCGGCGCCGACCGCGTGCCAGGCGTCCAGGTAGCGCGACCACAGCTCGCCGGCGGTGTCCGGGGCGGGCAGCAGGGCGCCGCCCGCGAGCGCGCCGGAGCCGAGCAGGGCGCGGCAGGCGGCCAGCGAGATCAGCAGCAGCACCAGGAAGAGGACCGGGCCCGGTTTGCGGGCGACGCGCTTGAGGCGGGCGAACTGCTCGATCTCCAGGAAGTCGGCGTCGTCGCCGCCGGGCCCGGACTCGACGGCGCCGCCGTGCCGGCCGGCCGCGGAGATCTCGTCGTCGCCGCCGAAGAGGTTGCCCGCGAACTGCTCGACGGTGGCCCGGACGGTGGCGCCGGGCGGCGGGAACAGGGGGCGCAACTCGCCCTTGTCGAGCTGGGAGCGGCCGCGCCTGCGCCGCCCGGCGATGATCCGCTCGGGGCGCAGCAGGGTGCCCAGCAGACCGCGGATCTCGTCGAGGGCCTGTCCCGGGACCTTGCCGACGAGGTAGGCGACGGTGCGCAGCACGGTGCCGAGGACCAGGCGGAGCAGGATCCAGGGCAACGCCGCGGCGCGCGCGTTGACCAGCAGGGTGTAGATGGCGCCGGCCTTGTCGACCTTGTGCGGGGAGGCGCTGGTGCGGCCGGCGCAGTCGACGGTGCGGCGCTCGCGGGAGGCCGCCTCGGCGTGCCGTACGACGGCCTCCGGGGCGACCAGGACGCGGTGACCGGCGTTGTGCGCGCGCCAGCACAGGTCGACGTCGTCGCGCATCAGGGGCAGCCGGCGGTCGAAGCCGCCGAGCTCCTCGAAGACGTCGCGGCGGATCAGCATGCCGGCGGTGGAGACGGAGAGCACGGGCCGGACGTGGTCGTGCTGGCCCTGGTCCTGCTCGCGACGGTCCAGGCCGGTCCAGCGGCGGCCGGAGTTGGCGATGGTGACGCCGACCTCCAGCAGCTGCCGGCGGTCGTACCAGCCGCGCAGCTTGGGGCCGACGACCGCCACGTCGTCGCGGCCCAGCTCCAGCTCGTTGTCCACGACCCGCAGCAGCTGGGCCAGGGCGTCGGGTTCCGGGGCGCAGTCGTCGTGCAGCAGCCACAGCCACTGGACCGGCTCGCCGTACGGCAGCTCGGGCATGTCGTAGGCGTCGTCGCGCCACTGGCGGGTGACCGGGTCCCAGCCGCTGGGCCGCTTCAGGTACGGCAGGTCGTCCGGGGTGAGGACGGGCGCGGTGCGACTCGCCTCCTCGACGGCCTGGCCGAAGCCGGTGCGGCGGGCGAGGTGCAGGACGTTGGCGTCGCCGAGGGACGCGGTGAGCTGCTGGGCGGAGTCGTCCGCGCTGCCGGTGTCGGCCGCCACCGCGTACTGGACGGGGCGCTCCTGGCCGAGCAGCCCGGCGAGCGCGTCGGGCAGCCAGCGGGCGCCGTCGTGGGAGACGAGCACCGCGGTCACCACATGACGCGGAAACTCTGGTGTGGCAGCGGTGTCTTGGGCTGCCGTGTGGCTGTGCACGGACATCGAGGTACGGGCCCCGGTTCGATGGACTGCGGTGGACTCCTGCGCCCGCTGGTGGCGGCGAGGCGTCTCGGACGAGCGACCACACTATCGGCTGGGCATGTCGACGGCCCGCCGCCTGTGGATAACCCACCGGCGACGGGCCGTTCGCGCAGCTCAGATGTGTGCGTTGTGTGGACGTCCGGTTCGGGCACCCGGCTCGGCGCCGGTTTCGGCCGCCGTTTCAGACGGCGGCCTTCTTCAGGCGGCGGCGCTCCCGCTCGGAGAGCCCGCCCCAGATACCGAACCGCTCGTCGTTGGCGAGGGCGTACTCGAGGCACTCGGAGCGCACCTCGCAGGCGAGGCAGACCTTCTTGGCCTCTCTGGTGGAGCCGCCCTTCTCGGGGAAGAAGGACTCGGGGTCGGTCTGGGCGCACAGCGCGCGCTCCTGCCAGCCGAGTTCCTCGTCCGCGTCGTCGACCAGCAGTTGCTGCACCAGCTCGGTCATGTGCGCCCCTCGTCTGTCTTTCACGTCCCCGTGCCTGGCCGTTACCGATTTCGGCTGAACGACACGAGTGAAATTACAAGTGTGCTGCTCCGGGCGAGTCAAGCCGAGATCTGCTATTGGGCCCGTTATTCACTCTGCGGAACCAAGGCCGTGCGGAAAGTGTTCAAATCGCCATAAACCTTGACATGCAGACGAGACCCCGTGCGGGCCCCCGACCCCATACAGAGGTTGTACGGAGAAGGACGCCCAGACGTTCGATCGCGTTCCGAAGTGGCTCGCGCGCCCGGTTGTGCGCCATGTGTCCCGGGTACCCCCTGAGCAAACCTTTCGGCAGCGAGATCGACCGGATGAGGTGAACCGTGTCCCACATACCGGGCGTCGAGTTGACACGCGAGGTGTGAACCGATGTCCTTGTGGGCATGCTCGCGAACTTGGCACTCACCTCGACCCGCACCGCCGGGTCCCACGGTGCTGCCCGTGCTCGCTGTAGCTGTCGCTGTTCCAGCTGTTGAGCCGTAGCCGTATCCGACCGCTCCCGCTCCAGCTGCCGACCGAGTCCCCCGGACTCGGTCTTCGCTTTTCGTTCCCCGCTGACCTTCTTCACTGAGGAACCACCGCCCCCCATGAACAGCGACAACGACCTCCAGATCGCCGGCGACATCCTCGAAGTCGCGCACCTGCTGCAGCCCCCGCGCGAGCACCCGGTCACGGTGGCCGAGTTCGTCGGGCTCGCCCGCGCGATCGCCGACGACCGCCCGCAGTGGGAGCACCTCGTCCGGTACGACGCGACCAGCCGCTGGTACCACCGGCTGCGCACCGGACCGGGGTACGAGGTGTGGCTGCTGTCCTGGGTGCCCGGACAGGGCAGCGGACTGCACGACCACGGCCGCTCCTCGGGCGTGCTGACGGTCCTGGAGGGCGCGCTCACCGAACGCACCGAACGCGGCACGCGCTCCCTGTCCGCCGGCGCGCAACGGGTGTTCGCGCCGGGGTACGCGCACGAGGTGGTGAACGACGCGCTGGAGCCGGCGGTGAGCCTGCACGTCTACTACCCCGGGCTGACCGAGATGCCGATGCACACGGAGGCGGCGGCCGCCTGCGAGGCCGGTCCCGTGACTGCGTGACGCGTTGTCGGACCCGCCTGCGAGACTTGGCCCATGCGCATTGTGGTTCTGGCAGGCGGCATCGGCGGTGCCCGGTTCCTGCGCGGTCTGAAGCGGGCCGTGCCGGACGCCGAGGTGACCGTCATCGGCAACACCGGGGACGACATCCACCTCTTCGGGCTGAAGGTGTGCCCGGACCTCGACACGGTGATGTACACGCTCGGTGGGGGCATCGACGAGGAGCAAGGCTGGGGGCGGTCGGACGAGACCTTCCACCTCAAGGAGGAACTCGCCGCCTACGGGGTGGGACCGGACTGGTTCGGGCTCGGCGACCGTGACTTCGCGACACACATCGTGCGCACCCAGATGCTGGGCGCCGGATATCCGCTCAGCGCGGTGACCGAGGCGCTGTGCGACCGCTGGAAGCCGGGCGTGAAGCTGATCCCGATGACCGACGACCGGGTCGAGACCCATGTCGCCGTCGAGGTCGACGGCGAGCGCAAGGCCGTGCACTTCCAGGAGTACTGGGTGCGGCTGCGGGCAGGTGTGCCGGCCGAGGCGGTGGTCCCCGTCGGCGCCGAGCAGTCCAAGCCCGCGCCCGGCGTCCTGGAGGCCATCGCGGAGGCGGACGTGATCCTCTTCCCGCCGTCCAACCCGGTGGTCTCCGTCGGCACGATCCTCGCGGTGCCCGGCATCCGGGAGGCGATCGCGGAGGCCGGGGTGCCGGTGGTCGGCCTCTCCCCCATCGTCGGGGACGCGCCGGTGCGCGGGATGGCCGACAAGGTGCTCGCCGCGGTGGGCGTGGAGTCGACGGCGGCGGCGGTCGCCGAGCACTACGGCTCCGGACTGCTGGACGGCTGGCTGGTCGACTCCGTGGACGCGGGCAGCGTCGCGCGCGTGGAGGCGGCCGGCATCCGCTGCCGGGCCGTACCCCTGATGATGACCGACCTGGACGCGGCCGCGCAGATGGCCCGGGAGGCGCTCGCGCTGGCCGAGGAGGTGCGCGGGGCGTGAGGGACGCGACCGACGACACGACCGGCACGCCGGGGGCCGCCGACGCGACCGGCACGGCCGACGCGGTGCCCGGGTACCGGGTGTGGGCGCTGCCCGGGATCCCCGAGGTGCGGCAGGGCGACGACCTGGCGAAGCTGATCGCCGCGGCGGAACCGGGGCTGGCCGACGGCGACGTGGTGATCGTCACCTCCAAGATCGTCTCCAAGGCGGAGGGACGGATCGTCCGGGCGGCCGACCGGGAGGCTGCCATTGACGCCGAGACCGTCCGGGTGGTGGCCCGGCGCGGGGCGCTGCGGATCGTGGAGAACCGGCAGGGTCTGGTCATGGCGGCGGCCGGAGTGGACGCGTCCAACACCCCCTCCGGGACGGTGCTGCTGCTGCCCGAAGACCCGGACGCCTCGGCCCGCGCCGTCCGCGCGGGCCTGCGGGACGCGCTGGGCGTCAACGTCGGGGTGATCGTCACGGACACCTTCGGGCGGCCCTGGCGCTCGGGACTGACGGACGTCGGCATCGGCGCCGCGGGCGTGGCGGTGCTGGACGATCTGCGCGGGGGCGTGGACGCGTACGGCAATCCGCTGGTCGCCACGGTCGTCGCCACGGCCGACGAACTCGCGGCCGCCGGTGACCTGGTGAAGGGCAAGGCGACGGGGCTGCCGGTCGCCGTGGTGCGGGGCCTCGCCCACGTCGTGGCGGACGCCGGCGCCGACGGGGAGGGCGCGCGGGCACTGGTCCGGGACGCGGGCAGCGACATGTTCCGGCTCGGCACGTCCGAGGCGGTCCGGGAGGCGGTGACGCTGCGGCGGACGGTGCGGGCGTTCACCGACGAGCCCGTCGACCCCGCGGCCGTCCGGCGGGCGGTCGCCGCGGCCGTGACCGCACCGGCCCCGCATCACACGACACCGTGGCGGTTCGTGCTGCTGGAGTCGGCCGAGGCGCGCGTGCGGCTGCTGGACGCGATGCGGGACGCGTGGATCGCCGACCTGAGGAGGGACGGCAAGTCGGAGGAGTCCATCGCCAAGCGGGTACGGCGGGGGGACGTGCTGCGGAACGCGCCGTACCTGGTCGTGCCCTGTCTGGTGAGGGACGGCTCGCACACGTACGGGGATCCGCGGCGCGACGGCGCCGAGCGGGAGATGTTCGTGGTCTCGATGGGGGCCGCGGTGCAGAACTTCCTGGTCGCGCTGGCCGGGGAGCAACTGGGGTCGGCGTGGGTGTCGTCCACCATGTTCTGCCGGGACGTGGTGCGGGATGTGCTCGGGCTTCCGGCCGACTGGGAGCCGATGGGGGCGGTCGCGGTGGGGCAGGCCGCGGAGGCTCCGCGGGAGAGGGCGCCGAGGGAGGTCGGGGACTTCATCGAGGTGCGGTGAGCTGCTTTGCGGTGATCGTCGGCCGGTGCACGTCGTGGGGCGGCCCTGAAAGAGGGGGCGCTTGAGGCCCTAGGATGCGTTGAGTGGCTGGTCGGTTTGCTCCCAAGCCCACGCGTACGACGGTGCGGGGTGGGCAGGTCGTCGTGCCTGCCGGGGTTCCGAGGCAGGCGACCATGCCGGGGCGGGTCCGGCGGTGGAAACCCGACGGGGCCCTTGATCTGGGGCTGGTGCTGGGGCCGCTGCGGCGGGGGCCCGGCGATCCGACCTTCCGGGCCACCCGTGACGGGTCCGTGTGGCGGGCCAGTCTGACGCCCGTCGGGCCGGGGACGCTGCGGGTCGCGGTGTACGGCGGTGAGGTGCGAGGAGAGGCCTGGGGGCCGGGGGGCGAGTGGCTGCTGGAGCAGTTGCCGGAGCTGCTCGGTTCCGCCGATGACCCCTCCGTGTTCGTGCCCCGGCACCGGGTCGTGGCGGCGGCCCGGCATCGGCGGCCGGGGCTGCGGCTGACACGGACCGGGCTGGTGCTGGAGTCGCTGATCCCGTCCGTCCTGGAGCAGAAGGTCACCACCGACGAGGCGTACCGGGCCTGGCGGCTGCTGGTGCGGAGGTTCGGGGAGCGGGCGCCGGGCCCCGCGGGGGTGGGCGAGCGGCCGATGTGGGTGATGCCGGCGCCGCGCACCTGGGCGCTGATCCCGTCCTGGGAGTGGCACAAGGCGGGGGTCGACGACAAGCGGGCCTCGACGATTCTGCGGGCGGTGCGGGTCGCCGCGCGGCTGGAGCAGGCCGTGGGGATGGCGGCGGAGGCGGCGCAGGAGCGGCTTGAGGTGGTGCCGGGGGTGGGGCCGTGGACGTCGGCGGAGACCGTCCAGCGCAGTCATGGGGCGGCGGACGCGGTGACCGTCGGGGACCTGCACCTGCCGGGGATCGTCGGGTTTGCGCTGGCCGGGGACCGGTATGCCGATGACGAGGCGATGCTGCGGCTGCTGGAGCCGTATGCGGGGCAGCGGCATCGGGCGGCTCGGCTGATCCTGCTGAGTGGGCATACGCCGGCGAGGCGGGCGCCGCGGATGTCGCGGGGTGACATCGGCCGGTTGTGACGGGGGGCTGGGGCCGAGGGGTGGGGACGCTTACCGGCGCTGGCACGGTGCCTCCCCCAGCCTTCGGCCGGGGGGACCCCCAGCGCCCACCCGTGCCGCCCCAGCGGCACGACTGCCCGCGGCTGAAAATCGCCCAGCCCTGCCGCCCCAGCGGCACGACTGCCCGCGGCTGAGAACTCGCCTACCTGTACCGCCTCAGCGGCACGACTGTCCGCAGCTGAGCGGGGCTCGGTGGCGCGGCTGGCCGCGGCTGAGTTAGGGAGAGGCGGTGGGTGCAGCGCCCCGTCAGGGGCGCGGGGAACTGCGCGATCAGCCCCCGCGCGCCTGCGGGCGAAAGGCGACCGCACCACCCCAACTGGTGGAAGCGGACCGCACCACCCCTACTGGTCGGAAGAGAACCGCACCGCTCTCGCCGGGATCATCGCGTCGCACCACACCCTGGCGCCCTCGCGGAGTTCGTTGTCGGCGCCGATGACCGCCCCGTCGCCGATCACGGTGCCCGTGAGGACCGAACGTTCGCCGACGCGGGCGCGGTTGCCGATGAGGGAGTCGGTGATGACGGCCCCGGGTTCGATCACGGCGCCGGGGAGGATGGTCGAGCCGAAGACCCGGGCGCCCTCCGCCACGAACGCGCCCTCGCCCACCACCGTGCCCCCCGTCAGCTTCGCGTCCGCCGCCACCCGGGCCGTCGGGAGGACGAGGCGGTCGCCGCAGCGGCCGGGGACCGCGGGCGACGGGGCACGGCCCAGCACGAGGTCCGCCGAGCCGCGGACGAAGGCCGCGGGGGTGCCGAGGTCCAGCCAGTACGTGGAGTCCACCATGCCCTGGAGGTGGGCGCCGGCCGCGAGCAGTTCGGGGAAGGTCTCGCGTTCCACGGACACCGGGCGGCCCGCCGGGATCGTGTCGATGACCGAGCGGCGGAAGACGTACGCCCCCGCGTTGATCTGGTCGGTGACGATCTCCTCCGGGGTCTGCGGCTTCTCCAGGAAGGCCAGGACCCTGCCCGCCTCGTCGGTGGGCACCAGGCCGTACGCGCGGGGGTCCGTCACCTGGGTGAGGTGGAGGGAGACGTCGGCGGAGGTCGACTCGTGGGTGGCCACCAGGGCGCTGATGTCCAGGCCCGTCAGGATGTCGCCGTTGAAGACCAGGACCGGGTCGTCCGGGCCGGAGTGCAGCCGGGCGGCCACGTTGCGGATGGCGCCGCCGGTGCCGAGCGGTTCGTCCTCGGTGACGTACTCGATGTGCAGGCCGAGCGCCGCGCCGTCGCCGAAGTACGGTTCGAAGACGTCCGCCAGGTAGCTCGTCGCGAGGACGATGTGCTCCACTCCGGCCGCTCTGGCTCTGGCCAGCTGGTGGGTCAGGAACGGCACGCCGGCCGCCGGGACCATCGGCTTGGGCGTGTGGACCGTGAGCGGGCGCAGCCGGGTGCCTTTGCCGCCGACAAGGAGGATCGCTTCTGTCACCTGTCGTCTCTGCTTCCTGCCAGGACCGGCCGAACTCTCTGTCGGCCGGCCAGTGTATGCAGACCGTGCGACGGCGCCCTCGACGGCCGCGCGGTGCCACGCGGCATGGGTGTGCGGTTTCCCCCGACTGCCCCCGACGGCGGTGAACGCGGGCCCCGTGCTCAGCGTCCCTGCAGGCGCGCGGAGCTGGTGCGGGCCGAGCCGAGCTTGGCGTAGAGCTTGGCGCCTGGGCATTCGGTGGCGTACCCGTCCCTGTGGCCGGAGATCACGTTCAGTCGTACGTTCTTCCCCTTTGGGTAGAGATTGCCACCCCCGGAGGTCAGATATGTCTTTCCCTCCGGATTGGCCCCGAAGAGGCCGAGCTTCCACGCCGTGAGCCGGGCGACGGCGGTCACGGCGGCCGCGGACGGCTTGTGCGAGCCGTACGTGCCGATCACCGCGATGCCCATGCTGTGGTTGTTGAACCCGAGGGTGTGGGCGCCTCTGACGGCCTTCGCCACTCCCCCGGCGCGGCCCTCGTAGATGGTGCCGCACTTGTCGACGAGGAAGTTGTAGCCGATGTCCCGCCAGCCCATGCTCACGACGTGGTAGCGGTAGATGCTGCGGATGACGGACGGCGCCTCGGAGCAGCGGTAGCCGTTGCCGGAGGCGGTGTGGTGGACGAAGGCCGCCTTGATCTTCCCCGTGTAGACGAACCCCTTCTCGCGCAGTGACTCGTCGGCGCCCCAGCCGCGGCGGGTGACGATCCTCGGGCGCGGCCCGATGTACGGCTTGGCGGCCTGGGCGTCGGCGCCGTTCAGTTCGTGGAGCTCGCTTACGGTGTCCTCCCTGCTCAGCGCGGGGATCTCGGTGGCGGCGAACGACACGAGGCCGGCGTTGACCGCGGCCGCCTCGTCGGCCTCGACGTCGCTGCGGGGAGTGTCGGCGGGCGGGTCCTCCGACGGGGCGTCGTCGCCGGGGTCGACGAGTTCGAGGCGCAGGCCCGCCGGGAGCAGGTCCCGCCCGACGCCGGAGGCACCGGCGCCGTGCGGGACGGAGACGTCGTCAGTGGAAACGTCGTCAGTGGAGACGCCGGCGGCGGAAACGTCGGCGGCGGAAACGTCGTCAGCGGGGGCGTCGCCGAAGTCGTCGCCCGGGTCGTCGCCCGGGTTGTCGTCGGCGTCGGCGCGTACGCGTACGTCGACGCCGTTCGAGTCGCCCACCCACAGGGGCGCGGTGGCGCCGTGCGCCCGGCCGGGAGCGGCCTCCGCCGTGCCCGGGTCGGCGCCGTGGTCGGTGCTGTGCGTGTCGACGTCCTGCCAGCCCGACCAGTGGCCGGTGACGGCGGACCGGGTGCGTACCTGGACCGTGCCACGCAGTTCTCTCCGGGGGTCGTCCCAGATGACGCCGAGGAGCGAGAAGTGCCGTACGCCGACGCGGTACGCGCCCTGTTCGGGGGCCTGGCCGAGGACGCGTTCGCGGGAGCGCGGGGCGAGGGGGGTGAGGGGCAGCGACTGGGTGCTGCCGGGGAGGGCCGGCGTCCCGGTGGGGCGGCCGGTGGTCGTCGTGGTCCGCTCCGCGGGTGCGGCGGCCGCGGACGGCAGGTTCAGCACGGCCGGCGGGAGGGTGAGGGCCGCCGCGCAGGTGACGCCGATCGAGCAAGTCAGGAATCCACGCATGCCCCCGATACTGAACACAGTCAGAGTGAAGTGACCATGCGGGAACTGACGCACCGTCGGGTCCGGTTACGCCGAACCGGTGGCCCCGCCGGGCGGTGCGGGCGCCGGGCGCGGCGTACGCTTGCGCGGGTGAACGCCACCGATCGCACCCCTGCCGACCTGCTGCGTTCCGCGCTCGCCGCGGACCCCGGACGCCCCCTGGTGACCTTCTACGACGACGCGACGGGCGAACGCGTCGAATTGTCCGTGGCCACCTTCGCCAATTGGGTGGCGAAGACGGCGAATCTGTTGCAGGGCGACCTCGGGGCGGGGCCTGGTGACCGGGTGGCCCTGCTGCTGCCGGCGCACTGGCAGACGGCGGTGTGGCTGCTGGCCTGTTCGTCGGTGGGCGCGATCGCCGACGTGGCCGGGGAGCCGGGGGCGGCCGACGTGGTCGTCAGCGGGCCGGACTCGCTGGAGGCGGCTCGGGCGTGCCGGGGAGAGCGGGTCGCTCTCGCGCTGCGGCCGCTGGGTGGGCGGTTCCCGCAGACGCCGGAGGGATTCGTCGACTATGCCGTCGAGGTGCCGGGGCAGGGGGACCGGTTCGTGCCGTTCGCGCCGGTGGATCCGGAGGAGGCCGCGCTGATCGTGGCGGGGGCGGAGCTGAGTGGGGCCGAGGTCGTGGAGCGGGCGCTCGGGGATGCGGCGGGGCTGGATCTGACCGGGCCGGGGTCGCGGTTGCTGTCGGGGCTGGGGTACGACACGTGGGAGGGGTTGAGCGCGGGGTTGTACGCGCCGCTGGTGGTGGGCGGGTCGGTGGTGTTGTGCCGGCATCTGGATCAGCTGGGGGAGGAAGGGATCGCCAAGCGGATCGAGAGTGAGCGGGTGACTGCGTCGGCGCGGTGAGGCCGTGTTTCGGCTGCGGCCGCGTCGGCGCGGTGAGGCCGTGTTTCGGCTGCGGCCGCGTGGGGGCCGTTCGCGCAGTTCCCCGCGCCCCCAAGACGGTGGGACCAGGCACCCCCCGCCAGCAGCCGACGCCCGCCCGGCCAGGCGTAACCAGACACCCCCCGGCAGCAACCGACGCCCGCCCAGCCAGGCCGGAACAGGCGCCCCGGCAGCAGCGGGCGCCCGTCGAGCCGGGTGGGTCACACGGGTGGAGCAGTTGTCGCCGCTTCTGGGGCCGGGGCGAGGCACTGTTGAGGGGTGACCGACGTCGTAGGGGCATCCGCCACCGGGGACGGGCTTGCCCGGCGGCGTCGGCGGTGTTGGGTGCGGGGGGTGGCCCTCGGTGCGGGCGTGCTGCTCGTGGGGGCCGTCGGCGGCGGCTGGGCGCTGTACGCGAAGCTCAGTCACAACATCACCGCCGACGAGGCGGCGGAGGCCGAGCTCGCCCGGTACGAGCGGGAACGGCCCACCGCGCTGGTGCGGGACGCGCAGAACATCCTCCTCATCGGGTCGGACACCCGCGCCGGGAACGGCAACGGCCGCTACGGCAAGGACTCGGG
This sequence comes from Streptomyces sp. NPDC051987, assembly GCF_040680735.1. Lineage (NCBI taxonomy): Bacteria > Bacillati > Actinomycetota > Actinomycetes > Kitasatosporales > Streptomycetaceae > Streptomyces > Streptomyces sp. NPDC051987. The sequence goes on from NZ_JBFAXI010000037.1 coordinate 27,160, forward strand.
CACCCAGCGCTCCGACACCACGATCCTGCTGCATCTGGCCCGCGACCGGCGCAGCGCCACCGCCGTCTCGCTGCCCCGGGACCTGATGGTGCACGTGCCCGGCTGCCTGCGTGCCGACGGACGGCGCAGCGAGCCCTCGTTCACGCTGTTCAACTCGGCTTTCGAGGTGGGGGGTTCGGCCTGCACCATCCGCACCGTAGAGAAGCTCACGAACATCCGGATCGATCACCACGTGGTCGTCGACTTCAGCGGGTTCAAGAACGTGGTGGACGCGGTCGACGGGGTGCAGGTGTGCCTGAAGAAGCCGATCGACGACAAGGCGGCGAAGCTGCGGCTGCCCGCCGGGCGGGTCACCCTCGACGGGGAGCAGGCGCTGGGGTACGTGCGGGCGCGCAAGTCGCTCGGGGACGGCAGTGACACCGGGCGGATGGAGCGCCAGCAGCAGTTCCTGGGCGCGCTCGTCAACAAGGTGCGGAGCAGTGACGTACTGCTGAATCCGGCCAAGCTCTATCCGCTGCTGGACGCGGCGACCTCCGCGCTCACCACCGATCCGGAGCTGGCCAGTCTGCGCGGGCTGTACCAGCTGGTGCGCGGGATACGGGAGATCCCCACAGACCAGGTGCAGTTCCTGACCGTGCCGCGGGAGCCGTACGTGTACGACTCCAACCGGGACCAGTTGGTGACGGGCCGGGCGGACGCCCTGTTCGCCCTGTTGCGGGCGGACCGGCCGGTGCGGATCGCCAAGAAGAACGCCTCCTCCGAGAACTCCTCGACGCCCACGTTCCGCGGTAAAACCGCCGCCGAGGACAGTTGCGCGTAAAGCACGCGCCAAGGCGGCGAACTTCCGGGCCGTTCGTTGTCAGTTAAATGAGGTGGATTGCCCGCTTGTAGGGAGGATGAATTTGTCACTGGCGTCACTTGACGCTGAACTGGGCGGATAGTGTGAGCGCTCCGGTGCATCCGGCCGCGAGGTCCGTCCTGGGGTCGCGCACCGCGAAACGTGACCGAGCGCCTTGGTGGGGGGAAGGCGCCGCGTGGCCCCGACGGAGGATTCGGACAACCGTGGACGCGCAAGGCCGTGGGCGGGCGGACAACATCGATCCCGCAGACCAGTGGGTGCTCAATCCGAACACCGGCGAATACGAACTGCGACTGACACCTTCCGCACCGCAGTCGTCGGTCCCCGGGCCGCGCAGACCGGCCTCGCCGGGCGTCGGCGCGGGCGGCAGGCGGGAGACCGTGAGCCCGGACGTGCCGGCGCAGCGCAGGCGGCGGGCCGAGCCGGAGCCGCCCGCGGGGCGGCGTTCGCGGCGGCCGGTGAAGAAGAAGTCGAAGGCGAAGAAGGCCCTGCTGTGGACCGGCGGGTCGATGGCCTTCGTCCTGGTCGCCGTCTCGGCCGCCGGCTACCTCTACATCAAGCACCTCAACGACAACATCACGTCCGTCTCCGACGACGGCGCGAGCACCGGTGGTTTCAGCAAGGACAAGGCGATCAACCTGCTGATCATCGGCACCGACAAGCGGACGGGCGCCGGCAACGAGGGCTACGGCGACGCCGGCAGCGTCGGGCACGCCGACACCACGATCCTGCTGCACATCTCCAAGGACCGCTCGAACGCCACCGCGTTGAGCATTCCGCGTGACCTGATCGTCGACGTGCCCGACTGCCAGACGCAGCAGTCGGACGGGACCGAGAAGGTGATCGCGGGCACCGAGAACGTCCGCTTCAACACCAGCCTCGGCCAGGACGGCCGTACCGCCAGCTGCACCGTGCGCACGGTGACCGAGCTGACCGGGATCCAGGCCGACAACTTCATGGTGGCCGACTTCAACGCGGTCAAGACGCTGACCGACGCGGTCGGCGGGGTGGAGGTCTGCCTCGGCAAGGACATCGACGACAAGCAGTCGCACCTGAAGCTGTCCAAGGGCACCCACAAGATCTCCGGCGAGACCGCGCTGGCGTTCGTGCGCACTCGGCACTCGGTCGGCTTCGGCGGCGACCTGAGCCGGATCCAGCTGCAACAGCAGTTCCTGAGCGCCCTGATGCGCAAACTCAGCTCCAACTCGACGCTCACCAGCCCGACCAAGCTGCTGAAGCTGGCCGAGGTCGGCACCAAGGCGCTCACCGTCGACTCCCAGCTGGACAGCATCGGCAAGCTGAAGGACCTCGGTCTGGAGCTCGGCAAGCTCAACCCGAAGAACCTGACCTTCACCACCGTCCCGGTGCTGGACAACCCGGCGGAGAAGGTGAAGGCGACCGTCGTGCTCAACGAGACCAAGGCCCCCGCCGTCTTCCAGGCGATCAAGGACGACGTCTCCTTCACGGCCGTCAAGAAGAAGCAGGCCCAGGCCAGCAAGGACGCGGCGGCCGCCCGCCTGGAGGGCAGCAAGTCGGCGGCCTCCGAGGTGCGGGTGCGGATCCTCAACGGCGGGGCTCCGGCCGGCAGCGCCCAGGAGACCCTCAGCTGGCTGCAGAACCAGCAGGGCGTCCTCAAGTCGGAGAACGCCGGCAACGCGCCCGCCGAACTCGGCAGGACCACCCTGGAGTACGCGCCCGACCAGGCCGCCCAGGCGCGTGAACTGGCCAGTCTCATGGGGCTGTCCGGCTCCGCGATGAAGCCCGGCAAGAGCGTGATCAACTCCCAGGGTCTGCCCGCGATCACCCTGACGCTGGGCAAGGACTTCCAGGGAGCGGGAGTCTCCCTCACCACCCCGACGAAGGCGCCGGACGTGGACAGCAAGACGACGGCGGACAAGGTGACCTGCGCCAAGTAGGGCGCGGCGACGAAGAGTCACGCGACACGACCACCAAGTAACCGCGAACAAGCAGGTAACCCTATGGGTCCGTCGTGCGTCTAACCGGGCGCGGGGCGGACCCGCGTGGTCCGTGTGACGTCCGACGGGGGGGCGTGACGGCGGACCGGTGCGCGCAGGGCGCAGGGTGGGGAGGGCAGGGCGTTGACGCAGAGCGATGTGCGGGGGGAGGTGCCTGCGGTCGAGGACACGATGTCCCTCGCACCGAAGGCATCCGGGACCACGGGCAGACCCGGGCCCGGCGGCGCGCGCCGCAAGGGCGGCTCGGCGGGCGGACCGGGCGGCGCCTCGTCCGACGGGCCGAACGGCGGCCGGAGTGACGGCCGGACCGGGCGGGGCGGGCGCGGCCGGCGAGTGCTGCGCTGGTCGGCGACCGTGCTCTCGGTGGTGGTCCTCGGCACGGCCGGGGCCGGCTACCTGTACTACCAGCACCTGAACGGCAACATCCACAAGGGCGAGCGCAGCAGCGGTGACGCCAAGGCGCGCAAGACCGCGGCCAACGCGGCCGGTCAGACGCCGATGAACATCCTGCTGATCGGCTCCGACAGCCGTAACTCCGACGAGAACGTGAAGCTCGGCGGCGCCAAGTACGACCGGGGCAGCCCGCCGCTCGGTGACGTGCAGATGCTGATCCACCTGTCGGCGGACCGCAAGAGCGCCGCCATGGTGAGCATCCCCCGGGACACCAGGGTCGACATACCCAAGTGCACGGACCCCAAGACCGGCAAGGTGTACCCGGCGACCAACACCATCATCAACGAGTCGCTGGCCCGCGGCGGCGCCGGCTGCACGCTGGCCACCTGGGAGAACCTCACCGGGGTCTACATCGACCACTGGATCACGATCGACTTCTCGGGCGTGGTGAACATGGCGGACGCCATCGGCGGCGTCGACGTCTGTGTGAAGCAGAACGTGTGGGACCGGCCGACGGCCGCGGTGCCCGGCGGCTCCGGGCTGAAGATGACGGCCGGCACGCACAAGGTGAAGGGCGAGAAGGCCCTGCAGTGGCTGCGCACCCGGCACGCCTGGGGCAGCGACCTGATGCGGGCCCGCGCCCAGCACATGTACCTGAACTCGATGATCCGGACACTGAAGGGGCAGAACGTCTTCACCGACACCGGCAGGCTGATGGACCTGGCCGAGGCGGCCACCAAGTCCCTGACGGTCTCCGAGGAGATCGGCACCCCCAAGAAGCTCTACGACCTGGGCATGCAGCTGAAGTCGGTGCCGACCAACCGTGTCACCAGCCTGACGATGCCGAACGTCCAGGACCCGCAGAACAGGGACCACGTGGTGCCGGAGACCGCCGGCGCCGACCGGATCTGGCAGATGCTGCGCGACGACGTGGCACTCGACAAGAACGGCTCCGCCGCGGAGAGCGGCAAGAAGAAGGCCACGGCGAGCGCCCGGCCCACCAAGGCGCCGTCCGTCGCCGCGGGCAGCCTGGGGGTGCTGGTGCGCAACGCCACCGGCAGCGCCACCGAGGCCCCGGTCAGCGGCCGCGCGCGGGCGCTGGCCCAGAAACTGGTCGCCAAGGGCTACGGCAGGGCGGCGGCGGACACCTCGGTCGCCGCGGAGTCGGCGGAGAAGACGGTCGTCCAGTACCCGAGCGCGGACCTTGCCGGCGACGCCCAGGCGGTCGCCGAGGCCCTGGGCATCCCGGTGAGCCAGGTGCAGCAGACCACCGACGTGTCAGGGGTCACGCTGGTCGTGGGCACCGACTGGCGGGACGGGACGACGTACCCGAAGCAGTCCGCGCCGAAGGCCGGTGACCTGCCGGACAACGCCGACGCGATCAACGGCTCGGACACCAAGCAGTGCATGGACGTATACGCGCCCTACCGCTGGTAGCGCGGCGCACAGGTCCGCACAGGCGGACACAGGTGACTCCTAAGCCGCTGCACGACACTGCCGCCGTGTCAGGTGCCCGGACGTTCCGGGTGTGGTGCCAGGGCGATCGGGAGGGCGGGCGACGTGGTGCGCAGCAGTGTGCGGGGGGAGGTGTCCGAGGTGCTGTCCACGGTCGCGGACACCATGCCCCTCACCCCACAGGACGGTGACGGCCGGCCGGACAGACCCGGCGCGGACGGCGACCGCGGACGCCGCGGCCGCCGGATCGTCCGCTGGTCGGCCGCGCTCCTGGCGCTGGCCATGGCCGGCACGGCCACCGCCGGATACCTGTACTACGAACACCTCAACGGCAACATCAAGAAGGAGAACCTCACCAACGCCGACGCCAAGGACCGGGCCACCGCCACGAAGGCGAACGCGGCCGGCCAGACCGCGCTGAACATCCTGCTGATCGGCTCCGACGCCCGGAACACCGCGGAGAACGTGAAGCTCGGCGGGGCCAGGGACATCGGCACCGCCGCCCGCGCCGACGTCCAGATGCTGCTGCACCTCTCCGCCGACCGCACCAACATGTCGGTGGTGTCCATGCCGCGCGACACCCTGGTCTCCATCCCCAAGTGCACCGACCCCGACACCGGCACGGTGTACCCGGCCACCACCGGCACCATGACCAACGCGTCCCTAGAACGCGGCGGGCCCGGCTGCACGGTGGCCACCTGGGAGAAGCTGACCGACATCCACATCGACCACTTCATGATGGTCGACTTCTCGGGCGTGGTGTCCATGGCGGACGCGATCGGCGGGGTCCCGGTCTGCGTGGACGCCGACATCTACTCGCACACCTCCTCGGGCCACGGCTCAGGTCTGAAGCTCAGAAAGGGCACGACCTCGGTCAAGGGAAAGCAGGCCCTGCAGTGGCTGCGCACCCGCTACGGCTTCGAGGACGGCAGCGACATAGCCCGGACCAAGGCCCAGCACATGTACATGAACTCGATGGTCCGCCAGCTGCGGTCCAACGCCACCCTGAGCAACCCGGACAGGCTGCTGGCGCTCGCCGAGACGGCCACCAGAGCGCTCACTGTCGACACCGGCCTCGGCTCGGTCACCAAGCTCTACGACCTGAGCAAGGAGCTGAAGAAGGTCCCCACCGACCGCATCACCATGACGACGATGCCGTACGTGTACTCCTCCGACGGCAACCGTGTCCTGCCCAAGCCCGCCGACGCCGCCAAGCTGTGGCGGCTGGTCCGCGAAGACATCGCGCTGGACGGCAAGGACGAGAAGAAGACTACGAAGACGACGAAGACACCGAAGACGACCACGACCGCGACGAAGGTCAGCGACAAGGCCGCGGCCGACGACAGGATCGCCGTGCGGGTGCAGAACGGCACCCGGAGCGGCACCGAGTCTGCCGTCACCGGCCGGGCCGCCGCCGTCGCCGAGCTGCTGGCCGGCAAGGGCTTCACCAGGGCGGCGGCCGACGGCTCGGCGTCGCGGGGCGAGGAACGGACACTGGTCCGCTACCCGAGCGCGGACCTGGCGGGCGACGCCCGGCGGGTCGCCGAGGCGCTCGGCATCCCGGCCGCCCAGGTGCGGAAGTCGACCTCCGCCGACGGCGTCACCCTGGTCGTCGGCGCCGACTGGCGCTCGGGCGCCACGTACACCGCCACCGCCGACGACGACACCACCCCGGCCTCGGCGAACGCCCTCAACGCCGCGGACACCACGGCGTGCATGCACGTCGACCCGGACTACTCCTGGTGACGCCCACGCCGCCCGAGGCACCCAAGGCACCCGAAGCGTCCGAGACGCCGGTGCTCAGTTCGAGGAGGGGCTGAGCACCGCGGGGCGCCGGGACGCGATGACCCGCTTCGCCAGCGACCTGGGGCTGGTCAGGAAGCCGTACCCCCACGACATGTGCATGGTGGCGAGGGCGACGGGGATCTGCAGCCGCGCCTTCAGCGACAGCCCCTTTCCGGCCGGGAGGGACCCGGCGGCGATCGCCGCGAGGTAGCCGCCGGGGACGACGAACCCGAACGGGGTGACCAGCGCCCCCACGACGATCCCCGCGGCTATCGCGCACACCGCGGTCGGCGGGGCGAGGTAGCGCAGGTTGATGGAGCCCTCGTGGTAGCGGGCGACGACGTGCCGCCAACGCCCGTAGTCCTTGTACTGCTTGGCGAGCGCCTTCACGCTCGGCCGCGGCCGGTACGACACCCGCAGCTCCGGCGAGAACCAGATCAGCCCGCCGGCCTCGCGGATCCGGAAGTTCAGCTCCCAGTCCTGGGCGCGGATGAACTCCTCGTTGTAGCCGCCCTGTTGCTCCAGCGCCTCGCGCCGGAAGACGCCCAGGTAGACCGTCTCGGCGGGACCGGCCGCACCACCCGTGTGGAAGGCCGCGTTCCCCACGCCGATCTTCGAGGTCATGGCCGCCGCGACCGCCTGCTCCCAGGCGGTCTCGCCCTCGGCGTGCATGATGCCGCCGACGTTCTGCGCGCCGGTCTCCGCCAGGAGCCGTACGGCGGTCGCGATGTAGTCCGGCGAGAGCATGCCGTGGCCGTCGACGCGGACCACGATCGGATGCCGGGAGGCCTTGATCGCGGCGTTCAGCGCGGCCGGGGTGCGCCCGGTCGGGTTCGGGACGGTGTGCACGCGGGGATCTTCGGCCACGAGCTCGGCCGCGATCTCGTCCGTACGGTCCTTGGAGGGACCGAGGGCGATGACGACCTCCAGCTCGCCGGCGTACTCCTGCGCGAGGATCGCTTGGACGGCCCCGCGCAGATGCCGCTCCTCGTCGAGGACGGGCATGATCACAGAAACAGCGGGGTGCCGCACGTCGGGCTTGGCGTTCATAGGGGGCTCACGTTACCGCGAACGGGGGACACGGGTGCGCGCCGCATGGGCGGCGGGGCGGGCTGAAGGTCGTATCGGCCTACCGTGCTCACGGATCCCACGTACGGCCTCGTCCGGAGGTGTCCTTTGTCCGCCAGCCCGCCCCGGTCCCCCGTCCGGCCCGCCCGGCCGCAGCGCCCCGCACAACCCACCCGTCAGGCCCCGCGGCCGCCGGTACGACCCCGAAGGCCCCGGCGGCCGCGCTGGGCCATGCGGGCGGTCAGCACACTCTCGGTGGTGGTGCTGGCCTCGGCCGGGATCGGTCACTCGGTGATGGCCGGGCTGGACGCGGACATCACCCGGGTGGACCCCTTCAAGGACATGAAGAACCGTCCCGCCGCGGGCCACGGCATGAACGTGCTGCTGGTCGGCACCGACGGCCGCGACAGGATCACCGAGCGGGAGCGGCGCAGGTACCGGCTGGGGGGAGCGCCCTGCCACTGCACCGACACGATCATGATCGTGCACATCTCGGCGGACCGGGAGCGCGCCACGGTGGTCAGCCTGCCGCGCGACTCGTACGCCGAGGTGCCCGCCCGCGTCGACGAGACCACGCACCGCCCGCGCCCGGCCCACCCCATCAAGCTGAACGCGGCCTACGCGGAGGGCGGCCCGCAGCTGACCGTCCGCACCGTCGAGGACCTGACCCATCTGAAGATCGACCACTACCTGGAGGTCGACTTCATCACGTTCATGCGCACCGTCGACGTGCTCGGCGGGGTCCAGGTCTGCACCGCACAGCCCCTGAAGGACTCCTACACCGGCCTGAACCTCTCCCCCGGCACCCACGTCCTGCACGGCGGCCAGGCACTGCAGTACGTCCGCGCCCGGCACGTCGACGCGGCGAGCGACCTGGGCCGGATGAAGCGGCAGCAGCGGTTCCTGGCGTCGCTGATCGAGCGGGCCACGTCGAGCGGGGTGCTGCTCAACCCGATCAGGTTCCGGGACGTGACGCGGGCGGTGCTCGGGTCGGTACGGGCCGACACGGGCTTCGGCACGGACGAGCTGCTGGACCTCGGCCGGGCCATGCGCAACTTCTCGCCGTCCTCGTCCGAGTTCACGACCGTCCCCGTCGCGCAGATGGGGTACGCCGTGAAGGGCGTCGGCTCGACGCTGAAGTGGGACCGGGCCGGGGCGGACCGGCTGTTCCGGTCCCTGCGCGACGACCAGCCGATCGCGCCGCCCGCGCCGGCGCATGCGCCCACACACCCGCCGCAGCCGCAGCCGCAGCCGCAGCCGCAGCCGCAGGGGCCACCGCCGGCGACGGTGGAGGTGGCGCCCGCCGGGATCCGGGTCCAGGTGGAGAACGGCACGACCACGGCGGGGCTGGCCCGGCGGATGGACGCGGCGCTGGCAGCGGCGGGCTTCGCGACGAACCACCGGCCGGTGGGTGCCGCCCGGCGCGACCTGAGGCGGACGGTGGTCTCCTTCGACCCGCGCTGGGACCGCTCGGCCCGCTCGCTGGCCGCGGCCCTGCCGGGCAGCGTCCTGCGGGCCGTGCCGGGGCTGGGGCCGGTGCTGCGGGTGACGGTGGGGGCGGACTTCACGGGGGCGGTGCGGAAGGTGCGGGTGGACGAGCCGGCGCCGCGGGGAGAGGCTTCTGTCATCCGCGGCGACGAGAAGGTGTGCTGACGGTTGTGTGCCGGGTACCGGCCGGTGGGGGCTGGTCGCGCAGTTCCCCGCGCCCCTGAAGGGGCGCACTGCAGCCCCCTTTTTTCAGGGGCGCGGGGAGCTGTCCGACCAGCCACGACAGCGCCGCGCCCGACCGGCCGCCGTCGTCCTAGTCCACGTAACCCTCCGCCACCCTGCGCTCGCGCAGCTCGCGGATCTCCCGGCGTCTCGCCAGCCGGTGCGTGCGCCTGATCTGGGCCTCCTGGTAGCGGCGGCGGTCCCGGTCGGTCTCCGGGAGCACCGGCGGCACCCGGCGCGGCTTGCCGTCCGCGTCGACCGCCGCGAAGACCAGGTAGGCCGAGCCGACCTGGGTGGCGGGCGCCGACTCGTTCCAGCGCTCGGCGAGGACCCGCACCCCCACCTCCATCGACGTCCGGCCGGTCCAGTTGACCTGGGCCTTGACGTGGACGAGGTCACCGACGCGGACCGGCTCCAGGAACGCCATCTCGTCCATGGACGCGGTGACCGCGGGACCGCCCGAGTGGCGGCCGGCGACCGCGCCCGCCGCGTCGTCCACGAGCTTCATGATCACACCGCCGTGCACCGTGCCGAGAAGGTTGGTGTCGTTGTGGGTCATGATGTGGCTCAGCGTGGTCCGGGACGCGGACGTCGGCTTGCCGGGTATGTCGGATTCCGCCTCGGGGGCCTGGTCTGTCATGGCCCCCACCTTATGCCGAGGCGACAATCCCGGAATTTTGTGTCGGCTTCGCAACAGGGGTGCCCTGATTTTCCGACGACCCTTGTAAGAGGCATGGCCGCTGCCTGCACACTGGGGCCCATGAGCGAATGGCCCCAGGGATGGTCGGACGACAACCGCGGCGACCGGTACGGACGCGGAAGCGCGAGCGCGCAGCCTGAGGGCGCCCGCGTGATGCGCCAGGTACGGCGCGGGGAGCCGTCGGCACCGCCGTACGGCGCCCCGCAGCAGGGCGGCGGCGGTTACTACGCCGGGGTCCCGCAGCAGCAGTCGTACGACGGCGGCTACGACGGCGGTGCCGGGTACGACGGCTACGACAGCGGGTACAACACCGGCCAGGTCTACGGCGGCGGCCCCGGCGGCGGGGGCCCCGGCGGCACCCAGGAGCGCGGTCCGCGCCCGGCCGCCAACTGGCGCAAGCGGATCAAGTGGACGGCGATCGTCGTCGTCAGCGTGCTGATCGTCACATCCGTCTCGACCTACTTCTGGGCCGACTCCAAGCTGCACCGGGACGTCGACCTGTCCAAGGTCATCGACCGGCCCGCGGCGGGCAAGGGCACCAACTACCTGATCGTCGGCTCCGACAGCCGCAAGGGCATGTCGGCCGAGGAGAAGAAGAAGCTGCACACCGGGTCGGCCGAGGGCCAGCGCACCGACTCGATGATGATCCTGCACGTCGGCGACAACGGCGACACGCTGGTCTCGCTCCCCCGTGACTCGAACGTGGAGATCCCCTCCTACAAGGGGTCGACGTCCGGCAAGGTCTACCCGAACACCGGCCGGTACACGAAGCTGAACGCGGCCTACGCCGAGGACGGCCCGACCCTCCTCGTCCGCACGGTCGAGTTCAACACCGGTCTGCACATCGACCACTACGTGGAGATCGGCTTCGCCGGCTTCGCGGACATCGTGGACGCGGTCGGCGGTGTCACGATCACCATCGACAAGGGCTTCAAGGACAGTTACTCGGGCGCGAACTTCAAGGCCGGCAAGCAGACCCTGAACGGCGAGGAGGCGCTGGCCTTCGTCCGCACCCGGCACGCCTTCGCCGCGTCCGACCTGCAACGCACCAAGAACCAGCAGAAGTTCCTGGCGGCCCTGGCCCACCAGGTGGCCACCCCGTCGACGATCCTGAACCCCTTCAAGCTCTACCCGACCCTCGGCGCGGGCCTCGACTCCCTCACCGTCGACAAGGACATGAGCCTGTGGGACCTGGCGTCGATGTTCTTCGCGATGAAGGACGTCAACGGCGGCGACGGCGTGTCCATGAACATGCCGATCTCCGGCTCCGTCAACGGGAACCTCGTCTGGGACAAGGCGAAGATGAAGACCCTGGTGGACGAACTGAAGAACGACGAGAAGGTCACCGTCTCCGGCAACTGAGCCCGCCCGGCGGCAGCAGCCACCGCGTCCCCCTAGGCGGACACCAGGGGCCTCCGGCCGGAGGCCCCTGGGCGGCCTTGCGGCGGGTGTCACATGGGCATGGTCGCCATGGAGCGGCACATCTCGGCGCAGCGGCGACACGCCTCCGCGCAGCGCTTCAGCTGGGGGTCGTCGGGCATCGACATACACGCCTCGGCGCACATGTCGCACGCCTTCGCGCACATCGCACACATCTCGGGCGACAGCGGCGAGCGCCGCATCATCATGTCGGCGCACATGCGGGTCGTCTCCGAGCAGTCCATCAGGGCGCGGATGATGCGCATGGGGGCCTGGCCGCCCTCCATCGACATGCAGGAGCTCAGGGTCTCCTCGCACATCGTGTGCGTGGCCATGCACATGTTGACGCACTCCTGCATCTGCTTGGACATGGCCGTCATGGGTCCGGTCTGGGTCATGGCTCCTCCAGGTGGGGGGCGGGGTCCGGGGTGGTCCCTGTGTGCTTCCCGTCCTAAGCCCGACCCTCCGGTAGTGCCATTCGAGAGCGCCAACGGTGAAGGCGCCCCGGGGGGCGCCTCACCTGACCCGCCTGCCGCTACGGCAGGTTGCGGGCCATCACGATCCGCTGAACTTGGTTCGTGCCTTCGTAAATCTGGGTGATCTTCGCGTCGCGCATCATGCGCTCGACCGGGTAGTCGCGGGTGTAGCCGTAGCCGCCGAGGAGTTGGACGGCGTCGGTGGTGACCTCCATGGCGACGTCGGAGGCGTAGCACTTGGCGGCGGCGCCCTGGAAGGTGAGGTCGGCGTCGCCGCGCTCGGAGGCGGCCGCGGCCTGGTAGGTGAGGGCGCGGGCGGCGGCGATCTTCATGGCCATGTCGGCGAGCATGAACTGGATGCCCTGGAAGTCGGCGATCGGCTTGCCGAACTGCTTGCGCTCCTGGACGTAGCCCTTGGCGTAGTCGAGGGCGCCCTGGGCGACGCCGAGGGCCTGGGCGGCGATGGTGATCCGGGTGTGGTCCAGGGTCTTCATCGCGGTGGCGAAGCCGGTGCCCTCCGCGCCGATCATGCGGTCGGCGGGGATGCGGACGTTGTCCAGGTAGACCTCGCGGGTCGGCGAGCCCTTGATGCCGAGCTTCTTCTCCGGGGCGCCGAAGGAGACGCCCTCGTCGGCCTTCTCGACGACGAAGGCGGAGATGCCCTTGGTGCGCTTGGCCGGGTCGGTGACCGCCATGACGGTGTAGTAGTCGGAGACGCCGGCGTTGGTGATCCAGCGCTTCACGCCGTTGAGGACGTAGTGGTCGCCGTCGCGGACCGCCTTCGTCTTCATGCCGCCGGCGTCGGAGCCCGCGTCCGGCTCGGAGAGGCAGTACGAGAACATGGCGTCGCCCTTGGCCAGCGGCGCGAGGTACTTCTTCTTCAGGTCCTCGGAGCCGGAGAGGATCACCGGGAGCGAACCCAGCTTGTTCACGGCCGGGATGAGGGAGGAGGAGACGCAGGCGCGGGCCACCTCCTCGATCACGATGACCGTGGCGAGCGCGTCGGCACCGGAGCCGCCGTACTCCTCGGGGACGTGGACGGCGTGCAGGTCGTTGGCGACCAGGGCGTCGAGCGCCTCCTGCGGGAAGCGGGCCTCCTCGTCCACCGCGGCTGCGTACGGGGCGATCTTCGCCTCGACCAGCGCGCGGACGACGTCCCGGAGCATGTCGTGCTCCTCGGACGGGCGGTACAGGTCGAAGTCAGCCGATCCGGCCAAGGTCTCTCACTCCAGACGCAGTGGTGCTGACGCTAATTACTGTTAAGTAACTCAAAGTTTAGAGCGCGGCCCACGGATAGGGCACGTGAGCTTGGCGACAGCGGGAAAGTTGCCCGGAACACGGCCCGGTTATGCTCGGGCCGCAGCCCGCACCGACCGTCCCCGAGCTGGAGCATTCATGAGCCTCAAGATCACTGTGATCGGCACCGGCTACCTCGGCGCCACGCATGCCGCGGCCATGGCCGAGCTGGGCTTCGAGGTGCTCGGGCTGGACGTCGTGCCCGAGAAGATCGCGATGCTGGAGCGCGGCGAGACCCCGATGTACGAACCGGGGCTCGACGAGCTGCTGCGCCGGCATGTGGCCGGGTTCGAGGGCTCCAGCGGGCGGCTGCGCTTCACCACCGACTGGGCCGAGGTCGGTGCCTTCGGTGACGTGCACTTCGTCTGTGTCAACACCCCGCAGAAGCACGGCGAGTACGCCTGCGACATGTCGTACGTCGACTCCGCGGTCGCGTCGCTGGCCCCGCACCTGACCGGGCCCGCGCTGGTCGTCGGCAAGTCGACGGTGCCGGTGGGTTCCGCGGAGCGGCTGGCCGCCTACCTCGCCGAGCACGCGCCGGCCGGGGCCGAGGCCGAACTGGCCTGGAACCCGGAGTTCCTGCGCGAGGGCTTCGCCGTCCAGGACACGCTGCGTCCCGACCGGATCGTGGTCGGGGTGCGCAGCGAGCGGGCCGAGAAGCTGCTGCGGGAGGTGTACGCGACGCCGGTCGGCGAGGGGACGCCGTTCGTGGTGACGGACTTCCCGACCGCGGAGCTGGTGAAGACCGCGGCGAACTCCTTCCTCGCGACCAAGATCTCCTTCATCAACGCGATGGCGGAGGTGTGCGAGGCCGCGGGCGGCGACGTGGCCAAGCTGGCGGAGGCGATCGGGTACGACGACCGGATCGGGAAGAAGTTCCTGCGTGCCGGGATCGGGTTCGGCGGTGGCTGTCTGCCGAAGGACATCCGTGCGTTCATGGCGCGGGCCGGTGAGCTCGGTGCCGACCAGGCGCTGACCTTCCTGCGCGAGATCGACTCCATCAACATGCGGCGCCGGGGGCAGATGGTCGAGATGGCCCGGGACGCGCTCGGCGGCGGGTCCTTCCTCGGGAAGCGGGTGGCGGTGCTCGGTGCGACGTTCAAGCCGGACTCGGACGACGTCCGGGACTCGCCGGCGCTGAACGTGGCGGGGCAGATCCATCTGCAGGGCGGGCAGGTGACGGTGTACGACCCGAAGGGGATGGGGAACGCGCGGAAGCTGTTCCCGACGCTCGGCTACGCCGGCAGCGCCGAGGAGTGTGTGCGGGGGGCTGACGTGGTGCTGCACCTGACCGAGTGGCGGGAGTTCAGGGAGCTGGATCCGGCGGCGTTGGGAGAGGTGGCCGCGGCGAAGGTGATCCTCGACGGGCGGAACGCGCTGGAGCCGGAGGCCTGGCGGCGAGCCGGGTGGACGTATCGCGCCATGGGGCGGCCGACCGCGTGAGGCTGCGGGTGCGTGGGGGCCGAGCGCGCCCGCGCGGCGGAGCCGCACAGTGATACCGCCCCGCGCCCCGTTCGGGGCGCTCCCGTGCGGGGCGCTTCGTCCACAGGGCATCCGCCCACGGTAGAGGGCAGAGGGCAGAGGGCAGAAAGGCGACACCGGTTCGGCCGAGGCTCAGTCGGCCGAACCGGTGTCTTGTTGCATTCTGCACCACGCGGCACACGCTTTTCCGGTGAACGGGCTGTGGTCTACCGCTCCTTGGCCCGGTAACGGCGCATTTTCTGGCGTGCCCCGCACACCTGCATGGAGCACCAGCGGCCGCGGCCGGCGGGGCTGCGGTCGTAGTAGGCCCAGTGGCAGGTGTCGGCCTCGCAGGCCTTGAGGCGGGTCCAGGTGCCCTCGACCAGGGCCATGGCGACGGCGGCGGCGATCCGGGAGAGGAGGGGGGCCGGGTCGGCGGGGGTGAGGGCAGCCGAGCCGTCGGCGGGGTCGACGGCGACGTACAGCGGGGCCTGTGCCAGCAGGTCGCTCAGGGGGATGACCTCGCGGTGCGGAGGGTACCCGGCGTGGGCGAGCAGGGAGGCGCGCAGGGACTCGCGCAGGGCGCGGGCGGGTGAGAGCTCGGCTTCCGTGATGCCGAGGCGTGCCCTGCCGTCCGCCGTGTCGAGCGTGTCGGTGCCCGACTCCAGGTCCAGCGTGTTGACCAGGGCCTCGACCAGGGCCAGGCCGCCCGGCGCGGGCGATCTCTCACTCATCCCTGCACGGTACCTCCGGAATCCGGTTGCGGCGTTACCACCGATGCGGGAGCATGCGGTAACGGCAGTTACTGGTTGAACGGCTTTGCAGGTAACTCCGACTTCGAGGAGGAAGTCATGGCTCTCGCCAAGCTCGGTGTCGTCGTCCTGGACTGTCCCGACCCGGCCGCGCTCGCCGGCTTCTACGCCGGGGTGCTGGGCGGCAGTGTCGAGGGGGACGGGGACTGGGTGGACCTGGCGGTGCCCGGCGGGCAGGCGCTGGCGTTCCAGAAGGCGCCCGGATTCGTGGCGCCGAAGTGGCCCGCGCCCGACGACTCGCAGCAGTTCCACCTGGACCTGGTGGTGGACGACCTGGACGCGGCCGAGAAGGGGGTGCTGGAGCTGGGCGCGAAGCCGCTGGACGCGGCGGACCGGGAGCGCAGTTTCCGGGTGTACGCCGACCCCGCGGGGCACCCGTTCTGTCTCTGTGCCGGCTGAGCTGAGGAGGCTCCCGATGTCCGTGGCGCGTCTGCGCAACGTCGTGCTCGACTGTCCCGACCCGGCCGCGCTGGCCGGCTTCTACGCCGCCGTGGCCGGTGGCACCCTGGTGGCCGAGGAGGCCGACTGGGTCGTGCTGAAGCTCCCCGACGGGCCGCGGCTGTGCTTCCAGCTGGCGGAGGGGTACACCCCGCCCGAGTGGCCGCGGGCCGACCTCAACTCCCAGCAGTTCCATCTCGACTTCGACGCGGGGCCGACGTGGGCGGACGTCGACGTGGCGGAGGAGAAGGTGCTGGCGCTGGGGGCGCGGCTGCTGCGGCGGGAGGCCGATCCGGTCGCGGAGGACTTCCGGGTGTACGCCGACCCGGCCGGCCATCCGTTCTGCCTGTGCCGGATCTCCTGAACCGGTCTTGTGCACCGAGGTCGGCCGACCCCGGCCAACCGAACCGGTCCGCTCGCCCCGTCCGCGAAGACCAGGTGGGTCTCAGGACTCCGCGTCCGCCGGGCGGGGCGGGGTGGGGTCCCTGCGGCGCTGGGTCGCGCGGGCGGTGAAGTCGGCGCTGCGCAGGGCCCGTTGGATGTTCCCCCAGGTCAGCAGGGACAGCTCGGTCTCGGACCAGCCGCGGCGGAGCAGTTCGGCGATCAGGTGGGGGTAGCGGGAGGTGTCGTCGAGGTCGCGGGGGTGGGCGGCGCCCGAGTCGTAGGTGCCGGACAGGGCGACGCACTCGGGCCCCGCGACCACGCGGACGTGGTCGAGGTGGTCGGCGACGTCCGCGACGGCCGGCCCGGCCTGCTCGGCGGCCAGCGGCACCATGCACACGCCCTTCTGCTCCCCCAGCCGCGCGAGCAGGTCGTCGGAGAGGTTGGCGGGGTGCGGGCGCACGGCCGCGGCGGCGGAGCGGGTGCACAGGACCGGTGTCTTGGAGAGCGCGAGGGTCCGGGCGAGGGCGGCCGCCGGGGCGCCCGACAGGTCGGCGAGCACCCCGAGCCGGTTCATCTCCCGGACCACCTCCTCGCCGAACCGGGTCAGTCCCGCCTCCCCCGCCCAGGCGGCGCCGGCCAGCGAGAGCACGCGCAGGCCCAGGGAGTGCAGGACCCGCAGGATGCCGAGGGAGTCGTCGAGGGCCGCGGCGGAGGCGGGGCCGAGCACCACGGCGACCCGGCCGCAGTTGCGGGCGTCGATGACCTGCCCCGCGGTGCGCACCAGCCGGAGCCCCTCCGGGTGCGTCTCGACCACCCGGCGCACCAGGTCCAGCTGTTCCAGCGTGGCTCCCACGGCCCGGCCGCCCCGGTCGGCCTCCGGCACCTGCAGGGACCAGAACAGCGCGCCCACATGTCCCTCACGGAGCCGCGGCACGTCCGTGTCGACCGCCGTCTCGCCCAGCTCCAGGTCGTACCAGGGCAGCGACCCGAGCGCCCGGGGCAGCCCGCTGTAGCCGTCCGCGACCGGATACGCCTCCAGCAGCGCGTGGGCCCGTTCCAGGAACGCGGCGCCGGACTCCACCGGGAAGGGGTCGTCCGGGAGGCAGTCCTCCCTGCCGACCTCGGTCGTGGCGGGGGTGTCGTGCTGGAGGTCGGCCATGGAGGGCTCCGTACGTCGTCGTGAGCTACGTCGTGAAGGGGCTGTAGCTCACCGTCGCACGCCTGCCCGGGAGGGTTCCTGGTGGACGGGGGGGTGGGGGGGGCGCCCCCCCCCCCCCCCAGCTCCCCGCCGCCCCGGCGGGGGGGCCGGGCCCCGCAGCCGCCCCCCCCCCACACCCCCCCCACCCCCACCGCCCCCCCGCCCGCGCCGCCCGCCAGAAGGGCGATGGTCGCGTTCGACGGCCCCCGGGTCCCCCGCAGGCCGCGGGCCACGTCCTCCGCGGCGCCCAGCACGCGGACCGCGTTCTGCCAGGTCAGCTTGGCCAGGTCGGCCCGGGACCAGCCGCGGTCCAGCAGCTCGGCGATCAGGTTGGGGTAGCCGGAGACGTCGCCCAGGCCGTCGGGGGTGAAGGCGGTGCCGTCGTAGTCGCCGCCGATGCCGAGGTGGTCGATGCCGGCGACCTCGCGCATGTGGTCGAGGTGGTCGGCGACCGTGGCGACCGTGGCGACCGGCCGGGGGTTGGTCTCCTCGAAGGCGTGGTGGACCTTCATCGCCGCCTCGGTGGTGTCGAGGTGGTGGAAGCCGTGGGCGCGCATGTTGTCGTCGGCGGCCGCCGTCCAGTCGACCGCCGCCTGGAGCACGAACTTCGGCACGAACGTCACCATCGCCAGGCCGCCGTTGCCGGGGAGGCGTTCGAGGACGTCGTCCGGGATGTTGCGGGGGTGGTCGCAGACGGCCCGGGAGGAGGAGTGGGAGAAGATCACCGGGGCGGTGGAGGTGTCGAGGGCGGCGTGCATGGTCGTGGCCGCCACGTGGGAGAGGTCGACCAGCATGCCCAGGCGGTTCATCTCCCGGACCACCTCGTGGCCGAAGGCCGACAGACCGCCCACGTTCGGCTCGTCGGTCGCGGAGTCCGCCCAGTCGTTGTTGTCGTTGTGGGTGAGCGTCATGTAGCGCACGCCCAGCTCGTACAGACCGCGCAGGGTGCCCAGCGAGTTGTCGATCGAGTGGCCGCCCTCCGCGCCCATCAGGGAGGCGATACGGCCCTCGGCGCGCGCCGCCTCCATGTCGGCGGCGGTCAGCGCGGCCCGCAGGTCGCCCGGGTAACGGGCGATCAGCTGCCGTACGCAGTCGATCTGTTCGAGGGTCGCCGGGACCGCGCCCGGCAGGTCCGAGCGGACGTACACCGACCAGTACTGCGCGCCGACGCCGCCTTCCCGCAGGCGCGGGATGTCGGTGTGCAGGTGTGCGTTCTGGTGCGTGGCGATGTCGCGGGCGTCGAGGTCGTAGCGGACCTGCTCGCGCAGTGCGTAGGGCAGGTCGTTGTGGCCGTCGACGACCGGGAAGTCACGCAGCAGGGACCGGGCTTCATCGAGGGACGTCATTGCGTATTGCTTCCCGGAGTCCTACTTGCCGAAGCCGAAGCCGCTCGGCCCCTCGACCTTGGCGCGCAGCCGCTTGCCCTTCTCGGTGGCCTGGTCGTTGAGGTCCTGCTGGAAGTCGCGCATCCGGCCGAGCAGTTCCTCGTCGTGGGTGGCGAGGATACGGGCGGCCAGCAGGCCGGCGTTGCGGGCGCCGGCGACGGAGACGGTGGCGACCGGGACGCCGGCCGGCATCTGCACGATGGAGAGCAGGCTGTCCATGCCGTCCAGGTACTTCAGCGGGACCGGGACGCCGATGACCGGCAGGGGCGTGACGGAGGCGAGCATGCCCGGGAGGTGGGCGGCACCCCCGGCACCGGCGATGATCACCTTCAGGCCGCGCTCCGCCGCCTGCTCGCCGTAGGTGACCATCTCGCGCGGCATGCGGTGCGCGGAGACGACGTCGACCTCGTACGCGATCTCGAACTCGTCCAGGGCCTTGGCGGCGGCCTCCATGACGGGCCAGTCGGAGTCCGAACCCATGACGATGCCAACAACAGGGCTCATTCGGTGATCGTGCCTCTCAGGTAGCCGGCAGCGTGACGTGCGCGCTCGAGAACGTCGTCCAGGTCGTCGCCGTAGGTGTTGACGTGACCGACCTTGCGGCCGGGCTTCACGTCCTTGCCGTACATGTGGATCTTCAGTTTGGGGTCGCGGGCCATGCAGTGCAGGTACGCGGAGTACATGTCCGGGTAGTCGCCGCCGAGGACGTTGACCATGACCGTCCACCTGGCGCGGGGCCGCGGGTCGCCCAGGGGCAGGTCGAGAACGGCCCGCACGTGGTTGGCGAACTGGCTGGTGATCGCGCCGTCCTGGCTCCAGTGGCCGGAGTTGTGCGGGCGCATCGCCAGCTCGTTGACGAGGATGCGGCCGTCGCGGGTCTGGAACAGCTCGACGGCCAGGTGGCCGACGACGCCCAGCTCCTTGGCGATGCGCAGGGCCATCTCCTCGGCCTGCAGGGCGAGCGACTCGTCGAGGTCCGGGGCGGGCGCGATCACGGTGTCGCAGACGCCGCCCACCTGCTGGGACTCGACCACGGGGTAGGCGACGGCCTGGCCGTGCGGGGAGCGTACGACGTTGGCGGCGAGCTCGCGGACATAGTCGACCTTCTCCTCCGCCAGGACCGGCACCCCGGCCCGGAAGGGGTCGGAGGCCTCCTCGGCGGTCTCCACGACCCACACGCCCTTGCCGTCGTAGCCGCCGCGGACCGTCTTGAGCACGACGGGGAAGCCGTCGCCCTCGGCCGCGAACCGGACCACGTCCTCCGGGTCGGCCACGATGCGGTGGCGGGGGCACGGGATGCCGAGCGCGTCGAGCTTCGCCCGCATCACGCCCTTGTCCTGGGCGTGCACCAGGGCGTCCGGGCCGGGACGCACGGGGATGCCGTCCGCCTCCAGGGCCCGCAGGTGCTCGGTGGGCACGTGCTCGTGATCGAAGGTGATCACATCGCAGCCGTGCGCGAAGGCGCGCAGCGTCTCCAGGTCGCGGTAGTCGCCGACGACGACATCGCTCACCACCTGGGCCGCGGAATCCTGGGGGGTGTCGCTGAGAAGCTTGAACCTGATGCCCAGCGGGATGCCCGCCTCGTGCGTCATACGCGCGAGCTGGCCCCCGCCGACCATGCCGACTACCGGGAACGTCACGCCCCTAGGGTATCGGCCATACCGGGGTGGCCGGTTTCCGCTCCCTCGACCAGGGCTCTTACCAGCCGCTTCGCCGCCTCTTGCCCCGCTTTTCCCGCGGTTTTCCGGTGTTCTTTCCAAGCCGTTCCCGTCCTGTGTCGCCATCCACAGGCGTCGGGGAGACTGGGTCGTTAGAGTGGCTGGGTCGCAATACCTACGGACGGGAGCCCGCACAACCATGGAACGTGGTTCCTCGGGGCTGCAACGGCTCGTACGGGAAGTCGCCAAGTTCGGCGCGGTCGGCGGTGCCGGCATTCTCGTGAACCTCGGCGTCTTCAACCTGGTCCGGCACGTCACCGACCTGCCGGTGGTGCGAGCGAGCGTCATAGCGACGGTCGTCGCCATCGTCTTCAACTACCTGGGGTTCCGGTACTGGACCTACCGGGACCGCGACAAGCACGGCCGCACCAAGGAACTCACCCTGTTCCTGCTGTTCAGCGCGGTCGGCCTGGTGATCGAGAACGGTCTGCTGTATCTGGCCACGTACGGGTTCGGCTGGGACAGCCCGCTGCAGAGCAACGTCTTCAAGTTCGTCGGCATCGGCGTGGCGACGCTGTTCCGCTTCTGGTCGTACCGCACCTGGGTGTTCAAGGCGCTCCCGGCCCGCGAGACGGTCGCGAACGCGGAGGCTCTCCTGGAGCGGGCCGCCGACACCGAGAAGCCCTGGCAGCGGGTGCGCTAGCGCCCTCGGCTCCCGGCTCCCGGCTCCCGGCTCCCGGCGGACGTCCTAGCGGACCGTCGGCCGGTCGTCGGCCGGCTTGTGCGGCGGCGGGGTGCGGGACAGGAAGAGACCGAACACCGGCGGCTGGGCCTGGAGCAGTTCCAGGCGGCCCCCGTCGGCCTCCGCGAGATCCCGCGCGACGGCCAGCCCGATCCCGGTGGAGTTGCGGCCGCTGATGGTCCGCTCGAAGATCCGGTTGCCCAGGTCGGCCGGTACCCCGGCGCCCTCGTCGGTGACCTCGACCACCGCCTGGTTGCCGGTCACCCTGGTGCGCAGGGCGACCGTGCCACCGCCGTGCATCAGGGAGTTCTCGATCAGCGCGGCCAGCACCTGCGCCACCGCGCCCGGCGTGCCGACCGCCCGCAGGTGCCGCTTGCCGGAGCTGACGATCGCCCGGCCCGCACTGCGGTAGGCGGGCCGCCATTCGGCGAGCTGCTGCTGGATGACCTCGTCGAGGTCGAAGGAGACGGCCGAGCCGGTGCGCGGGTCCCTGGAGTTCGTCAGCAGCCGCTCGACGACGTCCGTCAGCCGCTCCACCTGCGTGAGCGCCACATTCGCCTCCTCCTTCACGATGTCCGGGTCATCGGTGAGGGTGATCTCCTCAAGCCGCATGGACAGCGCGGTCAGGGGCGTGCGCAGCTGGTGGGAGGCGTCGGCGGCGAGCCGCCGCTCGGCGGTGAGCATGCGCCCGATCCGCTCGGCGGAGGCGTCCAGCACGTCGGCGACCCGGTCCAGCTCCGGAACGCCGTAGCGCTTGTGCCGGGGCCGCGGATCGCCCGAGCCGAGCCGCTCCGCGGTCTCCGCGAGGTCGGTGAGCGGGGAGGCGAGCCGGTTGGCCTGCCGGATGGCGAGCAGCACGGCGGCGATCACGGCGAGCAGCGCGACGGCCCCGATGATCAGCAGCGTGCGGCCGACCTCCCGGGTCACGGTCGACCGCGGCTCCTGGACGGTGACCGTCTCGCCCTCCTCGCCGTCGGCCGTGTAGTGGATGACATCGCCCTCGGGCTTCACACCCAGCTCGATCGGCGCCTTGCCCGGGATCCGGATGACGGCGTACTGCTCCTTGCCGACCTGGCTGCGCAGTATCTCGGCGGTGACGTCCTCGTCTTCGAGGATCCGGCTGTCCACGATGCTGGCGAGGCGCAGCGCCTCGGAGTCGACGCGTTCCTGGGCACTGTTGCTGATGGTCCGCGACTCGACGATGACGAGGGAGACGCCGAAGACCGCGATGACGACGAGGACGACGGCCAACGTGGACTGAATCAGCCGACGCCGCACGTCAGTGCCCCGTCAGTCGCGCCCTGTGAGGTACCGCCCACCGCTCAGCTCTTCTCGAACCGGAACCCGACACCGCGCACGGTGGCGATGTACCGGGGGTTGGCCGCGTCGTCGCCGAGCTTCTTGCGCAGCCAGGAGATGTGCATGTCGAGCGTCTTGGTCGACGACCACCACGTGGTGTCCCAGACCTCCCGCATCAGCTGGTCGCGCGTGACGACCCGCCCCGCGTCCCGCACCAGCACCCGCAGCAGGTCGAACTCCTTCGCCGTGAGCTGGAGCTCCTCGTCGCCCATCCACGCCCGGTGCGACTCGACGTCGATCCGCACCCCGTGCGTGGCCGGCGGCTGCGTCGGCTCCGTGGCACCGCGCCGCAGCAGCGCCCGCACCCGGGCGAGCAGCTCGGCGAGACGGAACGGCTTGGTCACGTAGTCGTCGGCGCCCGCGTCCAGGCCGACGACGGTGTCCACCTCGTCGGCCCGCGCGGTCAGGATGAGGATCGGCACGGCGTGACCCTCGGCACGCAGCCGACGCGCCACCTCCAGGCCGTCCATGCCGGGCAGCCCGAGGTCCAGCACGACCAGATCGACGCCGCCCTGCATTCCGGCGTCGAGCGCGGTGGGTCCGTCCTCGCGCACCTCCACCTCGTAACCTTCCCGGCGCAGGGCGCGGGCCAGCGGCTCCGAGATGGACGCGTCGTCCTCGGCGAGCAGTACACGGGTCATGAGGTGATGGTAGTCCGATTACGCGCAGTGCTGGGGTGTGATCGGCACGCGGGATTCTTACCTTGGGGCACAGTGGTGCGAACCTGTGAGCGAGAGGTGAGAGGGTGGCAGGACCTTCGAAACCGGCGCACGGTTCCTCCCACACCTGTGATCCGCGTCTCAAGTCCTTCCATATCCGGCAGTGTCCTGACGTACAGTGACGTGAACGCCTGTAGTACACCCTGTGACCTTTGGTGGGCATCTTGACACTGAGGGTCTCTTTTGTGTGCGGGCTGGCCTGCCAGCCTTGAAAGGAATGACCTCTGGCCGGGCTCCGGACGCGACGCAGCGTGACGGAACGTGGATCCCGGTGGTCGCCGTCCACCGCCCCGCGACCCGGGGCGGAACCCTGTGGGCGTGGGGTGGACGGGCGGACCCCGCCGGTGCCGGCCACCCTCCCCCCACGGGCGCGCAGAGCCCCACCGCGCGCTCCGACCAGCAAGGAACGACCATGGCGTCCAGCCTGACGAAGGACTCGGTCCGACCGGGCACCCCCGGTTCCGAGAAGACCTTCTTCGGCCACCCCCGCGGACTGGCCACCCTCTTCATGACCGAGATGTGGGAGCGGTTCTCCTACTACGGCATGAAGGCCCTGCTCCCGCTGTACCTGGTCGCTCCCGGCGGCCTGCACATGAGCGCGGCCACGGCGACGGCCATCTACTCCGTGTACCTGTCGCTCGTGTACCTGCTCGCCCTGCCAGGCGGCTGGTTCGCCGACCGCGTCCTCGGCCCCCGCAAGACGGTCGCCGTCGCGGGCACGGTCATCATGCTCGGCCACCTGACGCTGGCGCTGCCCAGCGCCGGCACCTTCTTCGCGGGCCTCGGCCTGGTCGCGATCGGTTCCGGTCTGCTGAAGGCCAACATCTCCACGATGGTCGGCCACCTGTACGACGGTCCGGACGACCCGCGCCGCGACGGTGGCTTCACCCTCTTCTACATCGGCATCAACCTGGGCGCGTTCGCCGCGCCGCTGGTGATCGGCACGGTCGGCGAGAACTACAACTGGCACCTGGGCTTCGCGCTGGCCGCGGTCGGCATGGCACTGGGTCTCGCCCAGTTCCTGCTCGGCACCCGCCACCTGAGCTCGCGCTCGGACATCGTCCCGACGCCGCTGTCCGCCGCGGAGAAGAAGGCGACGCTGACGAAGGCCGGCTTCTGGGCCGCGGTCGCCGCGGTGTTCTACGTCGTCGTCGGTGTCTCCGGCGTCTACACGCTGAACTGGCTGCTGGTGCCGATCACGATCGCCGGTCTGCTGATCCCGGTCGTCGTCATCGCCCGCATCAAGCGGGACAAGGACCTGGACCGCGCCGAGCAGTCCAAGATGAGTGCGTACATCTGGTTCTTCGTGGCCGCCGCCGTCTTCTGGATGATCTACGACCAGGGCGGCTCGACCGTCTCCCTGTTCGCCGACGCGTCCGCGAAGAACACGATCTTCGGCTGGAACTTCCCGGTCTCCTGGTACCAGTCCGTCAACCCGGTCATGATCATGGCGCTCGCGCCGGTCTTCGCCTGGGCGTGGCTGGCGATGGCGCGGCGCGGCAAGGAACCGAGCACGGCCGTGAAGTTCGCCGGTGGTCTGGTGCTGATCGGTGCGTCGTTCTTCCTGTTCCTCGCGCCGCTGTCGATCGCCGACGGCGGTCACAAGGCCGCGGCGATGTGGCTGGTCGGGATCTACTTCGTGCAGACCGTCGGTGAGCTGATGCTGTCCCCGGTGGGTCTGTCCGTGACGACGAAGATGGCGCCGGCGAAGTACGCGTCCCAGATGATGGGCGTGTGGTTCCTGGCGGTCACCGCGGGCGACGCGACGACGGGTCTGCTGTCCATCGCCGGTGTCGACCTGAACAAGACGGGGATCGTGGCGTTCCAGGCGGCGCTCGCCGTGGTCGCCGGTGCGGCCGTGTGGCTGTACCGGAAGAAGGTCCGGGAGCTCATGGGCGACGTGCACTGATCGTCTTCTGACAGAGGGCCACCGCATCCTTCGGATGGGGTGGCCCTCGTCGGGTTCCGGCTATCCGCCGGATGTGGCTGGTCGCGCAGTTCCTCGCGCCCCTGACCTTCTCATCGCGTCCTTCGCTTGGGCATGAAGGTGAACACGGCGCCGCCCAGCAGGACGGCCGTTCCCGCCACCAGACCCAGTGCCTTCAGAGCGCCGTTGCTGCTGTCGCCGGTCTCTGCGAGGCCGCCGCTGCTGCTGGAGCCGCTGCTTCCCGACGTGGTGCTGCCCGACGCCCCGCCGGCCTGCTGCGTCGTGTCCAGGGTCAGGGAGACCTCGGTCCTGGTCGGTGTGCACGTCGTGGTCGTACCGAGGGCCTTGACCGTCAGGACGCCCGGCGACAGCGTCGACGTGCCGCTCGCGCCCGGCTTGTAGGTGCCCGTCAGGTCCGGGATCTTTATCGGGTCGCCGGACTTGATCGCGGAGGAGTTGGTGGGACCCTCGACATGGACCGTGCCCTTGTCGGCTCCTCCCAGGACCACCTCCATCGACGGCTTCACCGAGCCCGCCGGGATGTCGGCGGGGCTGTCCATCACCGACCCGTTGAACCGCACCGTCAGATCGAAGCTGCCGCCGTCCTTCCTGGCGTTGATCTGCACCGGCGAGGTCGCGCTCTTGTCGCCGATGGGGGTCTTGCAGGCGTAGGGGACGTCGACCTGCTTGCCGGTGAAGTCGGTCTGCCCGGTGCCGTCGGAGGGGGACGCCGAGGCGGAGGCCGACGCCGACCCGGACGGGCTCGCGGAGACCGACGGCGAGGCGGAGGCGGAAGCGGAGGCCGAAGCGGAGGCCGAAGGGCTCGCCGAGTCGCTCGGACCGCTGCCGGTGACCTGGATCGTGGCCGCCTTCTCCACCGTGCCCTTCGGGGTGCACACGGTGTTCGTCCCGTACGCGTTGACCGTGTACGCGTCCGGCGTGAGCGTCACCTCGCCGGGCGAGGTGAGTTTCAGCGTGCCGGTCATGTCGGACAGCACCATGTCGCCGCCCTTGGGGATCGCCGGGTTCTCACGCGGCCCCTGCATGGCGACGTCGGCGGTCTGGGCACCGCCCGCCTTCAGCGTGCCGGACGGCTGGACCGTGTTCGCGGGCAGGTCGATGATGTCCGGGTTCTTGGACGCGGCCTGGACGAACTTCCAGGTCACGTCGACGGTGTCGCCGACCTTCGCCGTGGCGGGCGCGGTGATCTCGACCTTGGTGGTCCCGTCGATCGGGTCGGCGACCCCGGCGGGCGGTACGCAGTGGGTGGCGTACGACACCTCGGCCGCCTGGGCGGTTCCGGCCGCCGCGCCGAGCAGGACGCCCGCCCCGGCGAGGACCAGCGCGGCCGCCGCCGCGCCCGCTCTGGCCGGTACCGGTGTCACTCTCCTTCGCATGATCACGTCGGTCCTTTCGTGGTCGGGGTCGGAGGACTCGTGGAGCTGTCGTCGTGCGGTGCGGAGAGCCGACCCGCCGTCGCGCCCGGACCGGAGTCCGGGGTGAACCACGGCAGGGTCGAGGCGGTCGCGGTCGTCGAGGGCGCGGGCTCCCCGGCGCGCGGCCACGGCGCGCGGAAGACCGGGCGGGGCACTCCCCGGTGCCGGATGCCGCCGGCCCGGGGCGGCCGCACCCGGTCCACGACCGCCATCCCGATGCGGAAGACGGCCGCCGGTACGACCACGCAGAGCAGGATCCAGAAGAGGGTCACGCCCCAGGGACGCCCGACGCCCCAGGGCTCCTCGGCGAGGACCCTGCCGTCGTACCGGAGGGAGACGGTGTAGTCGCCGTGCGCCCCGGCGGCGAGCTCGACGGGCAGTCTGACCTGTGCCTTCCGGCCGGGTGCGAGGGTGCCGTGCCACTGCTGCTCGTCCCACTGGGGAGCGAACACGCTGTGCGCGGTGCCGACCTGGAAGACCGGATCCCGGAGGGTGCTCGATCCCGCGTTGCCGATGGTGAACACGAGAGTGCGGGACGGGGGCGCGCCGAACCAGGTCAGCAGGCCCGAGGAGCCGTCGAGGCGGGCGTCGGTGAGCATCGACAGACTGCCGCCGGTGGGCTCGGCGGGCAGCGCCTTGACGGGGTGTCCGGCGACCTGGAAGGCGGCGTCCGCGTCGGCGCTGGTGCCCGTCACGGTGGCCACGTGCACCACGCAGGGGCAGGGCACCGGCGGTTCGGCGACCGGGAGCCGCTTGCTGAACCCGCCGTTCGCGTCGGTGGTGACGGCGCGGCCGTCGGCGTTGGCGCAGGAGTTGGTGCCGCCGATCACGCCCCGGGCCGGGCTCGACTGGCCGCAGACCAGCATCATCAGCAGGGTGTGCGGCCGCCAGCCGGTGCCGCTGACGGTGACCGAACCGCCGGTCCCCGCCTGGGACGTGGAGACCTTGACGGACGGCCCGCCGGCGGCCGCCGCCCTGGGCACGAGGAACAGCGAGAACAACGCCGCCAGCGACGTCAGCACCGCCAGTACCGGGACCGCACGCACTCTCACCTCGCTGCTCCCGTCAACTCGACCTCCTCGGACAGGGGTTCGGCCGGCCGGTCGGCACGGCTCCGGCGCCCGCGCCGTCGTACGACCGTCACGGCGGCGCCCGCCACGAGCGCGCCCCCGGCTCCCGCGACCGCGCCCCAGGGCACGAACCGTGCCTCGGTGTCCGCCGTGTCGTGCGCGCCGCCCGCCGCCGTCGCCGTCAGCCGGACGTCGACCGCGTCGAGGGCGGGGTGGCCGGGCCAGGGCTCGCTGAGTGCGGTGCGGGTGCCGGGGGCGAGCCGGACCGGGAGGGTGCGCGGGGGCCGGTCTAGCAGGACGCGGCCGAAGATGCCGTGCGCGCGCACCGCGAGCTTCGGTGCGAGCACGGTCGTCCCCCGGTTGACCAGCTCGTACGTGATGCGGTCACCGTGGACGGCGAGGTGTTCGACCGTCAGCGCGGACAGTGCGGGACCGCCGACGCGCAGGCGGACCCGGGCGGTGACGGTACGGCCTCCGGTGTCCTTCGCGACGAGCGTGGCGGGGCGGTCGCCGGGGGCCGCGCCGGCCGGGACGGTCAGGGTGAAGGGGACGTCGGCACGGGTGCGGGCGGGCACCCGGACGGTCGGCTCGGCGAAGGTGACGGGAACGCCGGTGCCGGCCAGTCGTACCGTGACCGGGCGCCCGCCGGGGTTGGTCACCGACACGCTGTCCTGGAGGACCGCCCCGGGGGCGCCCTCGGCGTAGAAGGAGGGGCGGCCGCCGCCCGCGGGCGCGAGGGACCAGCCCTCGGCGGCCGACGCGCGCGGGGCGGCGGCGAGCAGGACCAGCGCGCCGAGGCCGAGGCCCCGGGCGGCGGACCGAGCGGCGCGGGCGGCTGACTGGGCGGGCGGCATGGGCGGCTCCAGCTGTCGGACCCGGAGGTCAGCGGCGTGCGGTCTGGTTCCGCCGGGTCAGCCAGAGCGTGCCGGCGGCGCCCGCGAGCAGCACGGTGCCGCCGAGGGTGCCGAGCGCGACGAAGGAGTCCTCGGGGCCGGTCTTCGGGAGGGTGCCGCCGGAGTCGCTGCCGGTGCTGCCGGTACTGCCGGACGACGACGAGCCGGAACCGCCGGAGCCGCTGGACCCGCCGCCCGCCGCGGTCACGTCCAGGGTCAGCGACGGGCCGGGGTTGTTGGTGGGGGTGCAGGTGGTCGTCGTACCGAGCGCCTTGATGGTGAGCGTGCCCGCCGTGAACGTCACCTTGCCGGACTTCTCCGGGGTGTAGGTGCCGCTCAGGTCGTTGATCTTGATGGGGGTGTTGGCGGGGATCGCGGCCTGGTTGGCGGCGCCGGTGACGTTCAGGGTGCCGCTGTCGGCGCCGCCGAGCTTGATGGTGGCGCTCGGGTTCATCGCGCCCTTGCCGAGCTCGACCGGGCTGGAGGAGACGCCCTTCTGCCAGGACATCGTGATCTTGTAGCCGCTGCCGCTCTTGACGCTCGTGATGTCGATCGGCGAGACGGCGCTCTTCGGGCCGATCGGCGTCACGCACTTGTAGTCGACGTCGACGACGGTGGCGTGCGCCGCGGGGGCGGCGAACAGCACCGCCGATCCGGCGAGGGCGGCGGACGCGAGCACGGCGGTACGTTTCGGGTACGACGACACGGTCGGTCCACCCCATTCGCTACTGACGAGGTATCAGATTCGGCCGTCAAGGTACGCCGGGGCTCATGAGGAGGGAAGAGAAAGGGCGTGCCGGAAGTGTGGGGATACCGAGGCACCCTGTGCAACGCCTCGCAAGGGGCGCGGGGCTGTGCCTGATATGCGGCTGCCGCCGCGCGGGCGCGACCGGCCCCCACCGACCGCAAGCCGACACACAACCCACTCGGCGCCCCCCCTACGCCGCGTCTCCCCTTACGCCGGGGCCCCCAGCTCCGCCCACACCGTCTTCCCGGCCGCCCCCGCCGTCCGCAGGACCCCCCAGTCCAGACACAACCGCTGCACGATGAACATCCCGTGCCCCCCCGGCCGCCCCGCCCGATGCGGTGTCCGCGGCGCCGGCTGCCCGGCCCCCCGGTCCGACACCTCCACCCGGATCACCTTCTTGTCGCAGGCCAGGAACAGCTCGTCCGGCCCCTCCGCATGCAGGCACGCGTTCGTCACCAGCTCGGACACGACGAGCAGCACGTCCTCCGCGGCGGCTCTGCGGTCGGCGCTCTCGGCCGGCAGCCACCCCCACGCGTAGAGCGCCTGCCGGGTGAAGTCGCGGGCGAGCGGCACGACCCCGCTCTCCCCGTCGAGGCGCAGCCTGCGGACCTGACGACCCCCCGTCGAGGCCGGCAGCACGTCGGACGACGCCGCCTCCTCGGACACCCCCGAAGCGCCGCTGGGCTCCGGGCCGCGGTCGCCCGGCGGGTAAGGCCGGGTGGTGCTCATCAGCGCTTCACCTCACCGATTCACCGGTTCACATGAAAAATTTCGCGTTGCTGCAGTTCGTACGGGCCCGAGGGCGCAATCGACTCGAACGGGGCCGGGCCGTGCTCCGGCAGATCCAGGATCTCTCCTGCCCGAGCGATCCACGGGAACACCCCCCGGTTCCGGACGCCGGTCCGGGGCTCAGCCCTCGCCACCGGTCGCGCCGGCTCCGTCGCCCCCGCCGTCCTCGTCGGCCAGCGCCGCCTCGACGGTGTCATGGACGGAGAAGACCGCCTCGGCCCCCGTGATCTCGAAGACCCGGGCCACGACGGGCAGCATTCCGGCGAGGTGCACCCCGCCCCCGGCGGCCTCGGCCCGCAGGCGTGCGCCGAGCAGCACGTTCAGGCCGGTGGAGTCACAGAACTCGAGGCGTGAGCAGTCGACGACAAGGCGGGCGAACCCCTTGTCGAGAAGATCGTCCAGCGGCTCGCGCAGCAGGTCTGCGGTGTGGTGATCGAGCTCACCCGCCGGAATCACGACGGCACTGGAGCCTTCTTCCCGCACCTCCACCAGCAGCCGGCCCGACTGTGCGCTGCCGACCGTCCCGTGGTCCATTGCCGTCTCTCTCCCGAGGTCGTGACCGCTTTTACCACCGTCTGACCGTTGTCTGACGATGCCCACCGATGTCCGCCGAACGCCGTGTCGACGCCCTCGAACATTACGCCTTCTGCACGGAACCCGACACCCGAACAACCTCGCGGAAAAGGACAAACCACAATAGAACGGACTTGCGAGTGGTTCGACGGAGCGGGTAGGCCTAGGAGGGACACGCAACCGACACGCCGGCTTTGGAGGCGCCCGCACACCGCAGTGCACGCACGGCTCCGGCAGCCTGATCTTGCCGAGAACGATGGAGGACACCATGTCACCCCGGCTCGACGCCTCGTACCCCACGACGGCGACGTCGACTCCCCCACCGGAACCACTGGATGCCATCGAGGGATTCTTCGCCGAACTCGGACTCCCGGAGGTCCCCCCGTACGACGAGGTGGACGCGGTCGACGCGCGAGCCCTGTCCAAGACCCTCTTCGAGCGGCTGGAGTCGCTGGAGGAAGGCACGCAGACGTATTCGTACGTCCGCAACACCCTCGTCGAACTGAACCTCGCGCTGGTCAAGTTCGCCGCCTCCCGCTTCCGCTCCCGCAGCGAGCCGATGGAGGACATCATCCAGGTCGGCACCATCGGCCTGATCAAGGCGATCGACCGCTTCGAACTCTCGCGCGGCGTCGAGTTCCCCACTTTCGCGATGCCGACCATCATCGGCGAGATCAAACGCTTCTTCCGCGACACCTCGTGGTCCGTACGGGTCCCGCGCCGCCTCCAGGAGCTCCGCCTGGACCTCGCCAAGGCGGGCGACGAACTGGCCCAGAAACTGGACCGCGCCCCCACGGTCGCGGAACTCGCGGAACGCCTCGGCCTCTCCAACGAGGAGGTCGTGGAGGGCATGGCGGCCTCCAACGCCTACACGGCCTCCTCCCTGGACGCGCAACCCGAGGAGGACGAGTCCGAGGGCGCCCTGGCCGACCGCATCGGTTACGAGGACCACGGCCTGGAGGGCATCGAGTACATCGAGTCCCTGAAGCCCCTCATCGCGGAGCTCCCGGCCAGGGACCGCACCATCCTCTCCCTCCGCTTCGTCGCGGGCATGACCCAGTCGGAGATCGGCGACGAACTGGGGATCTCCCAGATGCACGTGTCCCGCCTGCTGTCCCGCACCCTCACGCGGCTGCGCAAGGCACTCACCCTGGACGAATAGGCACGCGCCAAGCGCCCGGCGGGCCGGGGCGGGAAAGATCCTTCCGCCCCGGCCCGCCGCGTCTTTGGCCAAAGCTCCCCCCGCACGGTCGCTCACCCCCCAAACTGGCCGGTACGTCAGGAAGGAAGGCCCGGGAGAAGGGGTGCACGATGGTCCAGGACAGCCAGGGCGGCCCACCTCCGGACGCGCGTCTGACCGAACTCCTGCGCACCCCGACGCCCACCGCCTACCCGGCCCTGCAGCAGCTCCGCGCCCGCCACCGCCCGGCGGTCCTCGCCTACGCCCGCCTCTGCACGGCCGGCGACGCCGCGGCCCGCCGGCTCACCGCGCAGACGTTCACCACCGCCGCCCGCGACATCGCGCGCGGCGCCGAGCCGGTCGTACCACTCCGCCACCACCTGCTCCTGCTCACCGCCCGGCTGGCGGCCGACTGGTCCGGCGACGACCGCTCCGCCGCCCTGGACGCCACCCTCCTGCTGGTCCTGAACTCCTCCGCTGCCCCCGGCGCCCTGACCCCGCCGCTGCTCCCCGCGTTCCAGTCCCTGCCCTCCCGCACCCAGGGCCTGCTCTGGTACGGCGTGCTGGACGGCGAACCCGCCGAGCGCACCGCCACCTACCTGGGGCTGACCGCCGAGGACGTCCGGTACGACACCCCGCCCGCGCTCCAGTCGCTGGCCCAGGCCTGTCTGCGTACCCGCCTGGCCGCTTCGGACGACCCCCGCTGCCCTGACTTCCGCCGGCTGATCGAGGAGTCGGTCCGCCCGGAGAACCCGCGCCAGAGCGCCGACCTGCACGCCCACATGGCCCACTGTCCGCACTGCACGGCCGCCTTCGAGGACCTCACCGCGCTCCGGGACGCCCCGCGCGAGACCCTGGCGGAGGGCCTGCTGCCCTGGGCCGGAACGGCGTACGCACGCCACGGCACCGCACCGGAGCCCGCCGCCGACCCCGGGCCGCCCAGGCGGCGCGGCCTCCCGTCCCGGCGCCTGCTGCTGACCTCCACGGCACTGGGCGTGGCCCTGGTGCCGCTGCTGCTGTTCCTCCTGGTCCACCGGGACAGGCACGCCCCGGACCCCGCCGCCGCGACGCCGCAGGGGCCGAGCCCCCAGGTGACCGTGACGGCGACGACGACCGTCTCCCCGACGCCGACGCGGGCACCGACGCCGACGCCGTCCGGGATCTCCCCCAGACCCGGCAAGGGTGCCGGTGCTGTGTCACCCACCCCGGCCCCGCGCCCGACGCCCGCCTCCACCCCGTCCCCCAGCCCGCCGGGCACGGCCTACGCCCAGGTCGTGAACCTGGCCACCGCCCGCTGCCTGGACGTCCGCGACGGCGACTTCGGCAACGGCACCGACGTCGTCACGGCCCCCTGCTCCGCCTCCGCCACCCAACGCTGGCGGGTCGACCCGGACCGAGGTGTCCTGCAGTCCGCCGGGGATCCCGACTTCTGCCTGGACAGCCGGGGCTCGGTGGACAACGGCGTCGGCATCTGGAGCTGCGACTCGGTGGACGGCGACCACGGCGACAACCTCCGCTTCACCGTGACCCCGGACGGGGAGATCCGTCCGGAGATCGCCCTCGGCACGGCCCTCACCCCGAACGGCGCCGACCGGCTCTCCCTGGACCCGGCGAACGACGGAACGGCCCAGCGCTGGCGGGCAGGGGCGGGCTGACTCAGCCGGCGACCCGCACGCCCCGCCGCCACACCCCGCTGACCAGCGGGACCCCCGGGCGGTAGGCCAGGTGGACGTGGCTCGGGGCGTCGAGGAGGAGCAGGTCGGCTCGGGCGCCCGGGGTGAGGCGGCCGATGTCGTCGCGGCGCAGGGCCGCCGCGCCGCCCGCCGTGGCCGACCAGACCGCCTCGTCGGGGGTCATGCGCATGTCGCGGACGGCCAGGGCGATGCAGAAGGGGACGGAGGAGGTGAAGGACGAGCCGGGGTTGCAGTCGGTGGAGAGGGCGACGGTCACACCGGCGTCGAGGAGGCGGCGGGCGTCGGGCCAGTCGGCGCGGGTGGAGAACTCGGCGCCGGGCAGGAGGGTGGCGACCGTCCGGCTGTTGGCGAGGGCGTCCACGTCCTCGGACGTCAGATGGGTGCAGTGGTCGGCGCTGGCCGCGTCGAGTTCCACCGCGAGCTGGACACCCGGGCCGTAGGAGAGCTGGTTGGCGTGGACGCGCGGGATCAGCCCCCTGGCCTTGCCCGCGGTGAGGATCGTCCGGGCCTGGTCGCCGTCGAAGGCGCCCTTCTCGCAGAAGACGTCGATCCACCGGGCGTGGGGCGCGCAGGCGTCCAGCATCTCGCCGGTGACGAGGGCCACGTACGCGGCCGGGTCGTCGGCGTGGTCGGGCGGGACGATGTGGGCGCCCAGGTACGTCACCTCGTCGGTGTGCCGGGCCGCGATGCGCAGGGCCCGCGCCTCGTCCGCCACGGTCAGGCCGTAGCCGGACTTCGTCTCGAAGGTGGTCGTGCCCTGGCGGAGGGCCTCGGTCAGGTAACGGGTGAGGTTCGCCTCCAGTTCCGCGTCGGTCGCCGCCCTGGTCGCCGCGACGGTCGTGCGGATCCCGCCCGCGGTGTAGGAGCGGCCGGACATGCGGGCGTTGAACTCCTGGGTGCGGTCGCCCGCGAAGACCAGGTGGGAGTGGGAGTCCACGAAGCCCGGCAGCACCGCCCGGCCGCCCGCGTCGACCCGGTTGTCAGTGGCGGGTGCTTTGCTGGACTCACCGGCCCACACGACACGGTCGCCGTCGATGACGACGGCCGCGTCGTGGATGAGGCCGAGAGGGGAGTTGTCACCGAGGGAGGGGTCGTTGGTGACCAGCGTGGCGATGTCGGTGATGGCGGTGCTGCTGCTCATGGTGGCCTCGTCGGAGTCCTGGGGTGGGCTGGTCGTCAGGCGCGCAGGGCTTCGACGGCCCGCGCGAGGGCCTGCGGCACATCGGGGACGAGGGTGTGCGCGCCGTCCCGTACGACGTGCCGGCCTCCCACGACCGTGTGCCGTACGTCCGCTGCCGTCGCGGCGAATACGGCCGTCTCGGCGCCGAGGCGGGGCAGCGGCCCTGCCGTCCTGACCGAGTCCAGCGCGATCGTGGTGAGGTCGGCGAGCATGCCGGTCCCGATGGCGCCGGCGTCGTCCCAGCCGAGGGCGGCGTGCCCGTCGGCGGAGGCGGCGCGCAGCAGGGCGGCGGCCGTCCAGTGGCCCCGGGCGCGGGTGCGCAGCCGCTCGTTCAGTTCCATCGCGCGCGCCTCTTCGAGCAGGTCGATGACGGCGTGGCTGTCGGAGCCGAGGGAGAGTGGCGAGCCCGCGCGCTGGAGGGCGACGGCCGGTCCGATGCCGTCGGCCAGGTCGCGTTCGGTGGTCGGGCACATGCAGGTGCCGGTGCCGGAGCCGCCGAGCAGGGCGATGTCCTCGTCGGTGAGATGGGTGTTGTGGACGCCCGTGGTGCGCGGGCCGAGGACGCCGTGGTCGGCGAGGAGGCGGGTGGGCGTGCAGCCGTGGGCGGCCCGGCAGGCGTCGTTCTCCGCCGTCTGCTCGGACAGGTGCACGTGCAGCGGGGCCCGCCGCTGCTCGGCCCACCGCGCCACGGTCGCCAACTGTCCGGCGGGCACGGCCCGTACGGAGTGGATGGCCGCTCCGATCCGTGCGTGATCCCGTTCCTTGAGAACTGAACAGCGTTCGGCCCAGGCCTCCGCGCTGCCGTCGGAGAAGCGCCGCTGGTGGGCGTTGGGCGGCTCGCCACCGTGCTTGTCCGAGATGGCCGAGGACAGGTAGGCGGTGTCGAGGAGGGTGATCCGGATGCCGGCGTCGGCGGCCGCCGCGATCAGCGCCTCGCCCATGGCGTTGGGGTCGGCGTAGGGGGTGCCGTCGGGGGTGTGGTGGACGTAGTGGAACTCACCGACGCAGGAGACGCCGGCCAGCGCCATCTCGGCGTACACCGCGCGGGCGAGGGCGTGGTAGGTCTCCGGGGTCAGCCGGTCGGCGAAGGAGTACATGATCTCGCGCCAGGTCCAGAAGGTCCCGGAGCCGACCTGGACGGTGCCGCGCAGCGCGCGGTGGAAGGCGTGCGAGTGGGCGTTCGCCAGGCCGGGGAGGGTGAGGCCGCGCAGCACCTCGGCGCCCGGCGGCGGCGCGGGCACCTCGGTCCGCACCGCCGTGATCCGGCCGTCGGCCACCTCCACGGCGACGCCCGGTTCGACGTGCGTGTCCAGCCAGGCGTACTCCAACCAGTACGTCGTCCGTGTGGTCACTCGCAGGCCAGCCCTTCCAGTACGTCGGCGAGCGCGCTCACCCCGGCCAGGCAGTCGTCCTCGGCCGCGAACTCGGCCGGGGAGTGCGAGACGCCGGTGGGGTTGCGCACGAACAGCATGGCGGTCGGGACGCTCCCGGAGAGGATTCCGGCGTCGTGTCCGGCCCCGGTGCCCAGGACGGGCACGGTGAGACCGGTGTCCCGGCCGAGGATGCGCCCGAGTTCGTCCCGCAGGGCGTGGTCGAACTCGACGACCGGGGTGAACGACTCGCGGACCACGTCCAGGTCGATGCCGTGCGCCTGCGCGTACTCCCGGGCCGCCTTCTCGATCCCGCCGACGACGGTGTCGAGGGTGGCCTGGTCGGCGGCGCGGGAGTCGAGCCAGCCCCGCACCAGGGAGGGGATGGCGTTGACGCCGTTCGGCTCGACGGCGATCTTGCCGAAGGTGGCCACGGCACCGGCGAGTTCGGCCTCGCGGCGGGCGGCGAGCACCGTCTCGGCGTACGACAGCATGGGGTCGCGCCGGTCCACCAGCCGCGTCGTGCCGGCGTGGTTGGCCTCGCCGCGGAAGTCGAACCGCCAGCGGCCGTGCGGCCAGATGGCACTGGCGATGCCCACTTGGTCGCCGGACAGGTCCAGCGCCCGGCCCTGTTCGACGTGGAGTTCGACGAAGGCGCCGATGCGGGCGAGCCGCTCGGGGTCGGGTCCGATGGCGTCGGGGTCGTAGCCCGCGGCCTCCATCGCCTGCGGCAGCGTGACGCCGTCGCCGTCGGTGAGCCGGTGGGCCTGCTCGACGGTCAGGTGCCCCGCGGTCAGCCGGGATCCGACACAGGCGAGCCCGAACCGGGCGCCCTCCTCGTCACCGAAGTTCACCAGGGCGAGGGGCCGGGTGAACTGGGCTCCCCTCCCCCGGAGTTCGTCGAGCGCGGCGAAGGAGGACACGACGCCGAGGGGACCGTCGAAGGCGCCGCCGTCCGGCACGGAGTCCAGATGCGACCCGGTGACGACGGCGTCCCCGGCCGCCGGGTCCCCGAGCCAGGCCCACTGGTTCCCGTTCCGGTCGACCTCGTACGCCAGTCCACGCCGCTCGGCCTGCTCCCGGAACCAGTCCCGGCACTCGGCATCGGCCCCGGTCCAGGCGAAGCGCCGGTAGCCGCGGGAGTCGGGGTGCCGCCCGACGGGAAGCAGCTCCCGCCACATGGAGTGGAAGGAGGCCGCGCTCCCTACAGGCTGTGGGCAGTCGTTCCGCAGGGCGCTGGGGGTCCCCCCGCTCGAACGAAGGTGAGAGTGGGGGAGGGTGGGCGCAGCCGAAGCGGCAGACGGCGACGAGAGCTCAGCCCCCACCGAAGCGCTGCCGCCACGTCCCCGCTCACGGGCATTCACGCGTCGTCACCCTCGCGCATCGGCACCCGAACGCCCCGCTCCTCGGCGACCGACACCGCGATGTCGTACCCCGCGTCCACGTGCCGGATCACGCCCATGCCGGGGTCGTTGGTCAGCACCCGGCGGATCTTCTCGCCGCCCAGCTTCGTGCCGTCGGCGACCGTCACCTGGCCCGCGTGGATGGACCGGCCCATGCCGACCCCGCCGCCGTGGTGGATGGAGACCCAGGACGCCCCCGACGCCACGTTGACCATCGCGTTCAGCAGCGGCCAGTCGGCGATCGCGTCGGAGCCGTCCAGCATGGCCTCCGTCTCGCGGTAGGGGGACGCGACGGAGCCGGCGTCGAGGTGGTCGCGCCCGATGGCCAGCGGCGCCGCCAGCTCCCCGCTCGCCACCATGTCGTTGAACCGCTCGCCTGCCTTGTCCCGCTCCCCGTAGCCGAGCCAGCAGATGCGCGCGGGCAGGCCCTGGAACTTGACCCGCTCGCCGGCCATCCTGATCCAGCGGGCGAGGGACTCGTTCTCCGGGAAGAGGTCGAGGATCGCCTTGTCGGTCTTGGCGATGTCGGCGGGGTCGCCGGAGAGCGCGGCCCAGCGGAAGGGGCCCTTGCCCTCGCAGAAGAGCGGGCGGATGTAGGCGGGGACGAAGCCGGGGAAGGCGAACGCGCGGTCGTATCCGGCCAGCTGGGCCTCGCCGCGGATGGAGTTGCCGTAGTCGAAGACCTCGGCGCCCGCGTCCATGAAGCCGACCATGGCCTCGACGTGCTTCGCCATGGACTCGCGGGCCCGGGTGGTGAAGCCGGCCGGGTCCTTGGCCGCGGCGTCGGCCATGTCCTCGAAGGCGACGCCGACCGGCAGGTAGGACAGCGGGTCGTGCGCGGAGGTCTGGTCGGTGACGATGTCGATCGGGGCGCCCTCGGCGAGCATCCGCGGCAGCAGCTCGGCCGCGTTGCCCAGCAGGCCGATGGAGAGCGGACGGCGGGCGTCGCGCGCCTCCACCGCCAGCTGGAGGGCGTGCTCCAGGCTGTCGGCCTTCACGTCGAGGTAGCGGTGCTCGATGCGGCGCTCGATGGCGCGCGGGTCGCAGTCGACGCAGATCGCGACGCCGTCGTTCATGGTGACCGCGAGGGGCTGGGCGCCGCCCATGCCGCCGAGGCCGGCGGTGAGGGTGATCGTGCCGGCGAGGGTGCCGTTGAACTTCTTCGCGGCGACGGCGGCGAAGGTCTCGTAGGTGCCCTGGAGGATGCCCTGGGTGCCGATGTAGATCCAGGAGCCGGCGGTCATCTGGCCGTACATGGTCAGGCCGAGGGCCTCCAGGCGGCGGAACTCCTCCCAGTTGGCCCAGTCGCCGACGAGGTTGGAGTTGGCGATGAGGACGCGCGGGGCCCACTCGTGGGTCTGCATCACACCGACCGGGCGGCCGGACTGGACCAGCATGGTCTCGTCCTGCTTGAGGGTCCTGAGCGTGCGGACCATCGCGTCGAAGGAGCGCCAGTCACGGGCGGCCTTGCCCGTGCCGCCGTAGACGACGAGCTTGTCGGGGTGCTCGGCGACCTCGGGGTCCAGGTTGTTCTGCAGCATCCGCAGAGCGGCTTCCTGCTGCCATCCCAGGGCGCTCAGTTCCGTACCGCGTGGCGCTCGTACGGGGCGGGGTCCTGACATGGTCTGCCTCCTAGCGGATCCGGGATCGACGGCCGGGGAAGTGTTCCTACGGATATTCACATCCTGGCTCGCTGAATAGAACTAGTCAATACATGAAGCCGGCAGCGCGACCGCATTCCGGATGTTTGGCTGGACTTATGGGCCTCAAAGGTGTGGACGATGACATGTCAGGAGGCGTCGTGGCCGGACGCGGGGACGACGGTGAGCGGGTCGGGGACGACGGTGAGCGGGTCGGGCGGCGGGACGACGCCGTGCGGGCCGCGGTGGAGCAGGGGCTGCTGGGGCCGGACGCGCCGATCGTAGGCCTGCTGGACGTGCGGGGCATCCTCGCGTCGGCCGCGGAGCTGCGCCGGGCGTTCGCCGGGGTCGCGGCGCCCGGCACCGCGGTCCTGCACGCCTTCGCGGTGAAGGCGAACCCGCTGGTCCCGGTCCTGCGGCTGCTGGCCGGGGCCGGCCTGGGCGCGGAGGTGGCCAGCGCGGGCGAGCTGGCGCTGGCGCGGGCGGCCGGGGTGCCGGCGGAGCTGACGGTGTTCGACGCGCCCGCGAAGACCGAGGCCGAGCTGCGCGAGGCACTGGCGCTGGGCGTGGCCGTGAACGCCGACAACCCCCAGGAGCTCACCAGGATCGGCGCGCTCCGGCACCACGGCCGCACCCGCTCGCCGCTCGGGATCCGGGTGAACCCGCAGCTGGGCGCCGGGACGATCGGGGCCACCTCCACCGCGACCGCGACCTCGAAGTTCGGGGTGGGGCTGCGGGACGAGGGGGCCCGGGAGTGGGTCGTCCGGGCGTTCCTGGAGCGGCCGTGGCTGACCCGGCTGCACGCGCACGTCGGGTCGCAGGGGATCTCGCTGTCGTTGCTGGCCCGGGGCGTGGCGGAGACGTACGCGCTGGCCGAGGAGATCAACGCGCGTGCCGGGCGGCGGCAGGTGGACACCCTCGACATCGGGGGCGGGCTCTCGGTCAACTTCGCCTCGGAGGCGACGGAGCCGACGTACGCGCAGTACGCGCGGCTGCTGGCGGAGGCGGTGCCGGGGCTGTTCGACGGGCGGTACGGACTGGTGACCGAGTTCGGGCGGTCGCTGCTGGCCCGGCACGGCACGGTGCTGGCCCGGGTGGAGTACGCGAAGAGCTCCGGGGGGCGGCGGATCGCGGTGACGCACGCCGGTGTGCAGGTGGCGCCGCGCACGGTGTACGTGCCGGGCGCGTGGCCGCTCAGGATCGCCGCGTACGACCCGAAGGGGCGGCCCAAGGAGGGGGCGCCGGTGGTGCAGGACGTGGCCGGGCCGGCCTGTTTCTCGGGTGACCTGCTCGCCGAGGGGCGCGCCCTGCCCCTGCTGGAGCAGGGGGACTTCGCCGCCGCGCTGGACACCGGGGCGTACTACTTCGGCACCCACTACTCCTACAACTCCCTTGCCCGGCCCGGAGTTTACGGCTTCGCGCCGGACGGCGACGGAGGCGTGGCGTTCGCCGTGGCGCGACAGGCGCAGACGGTCGCCGAGGTCGTGGCCGAATCGGGAGGGGCGCACGTCGACGCGCTCACCACCCTGCATGCAACCGAGAGCCGTTGAGGCACTCCCGAAACAGGAGATCAACTGGTGTGAAAAGCAGCCCAGTTGACCAACACTAGCCTGCCGGGCGCACGTTCCACTGGAAAATGCCAAACGACTGCCCCCTCCCGTACACGTTGCGTAGTGTCTGCGTCACTCAACCGGAGAGCCACGCGGCGGGAGGGGAGCCACGGTGCCCGGAATCGACGAGTGCTTACTGGAAGCGATGCGCCTGCCCGGGGCCCGGGGCGCCGCGCTGGTCGACTGGACCAGCGGGCTGGCCCTGGGCACGGTCGGGGAGGCGCCCGGCGGTGACCACGAGACCACCGCCGCGGAGGCCGCCGAGCTGGCCCGGCTGGCCGCCGAGCACGGGGCGTTCAGCACGGAGGACGACATCGAGGTGAGCCCTCCGGTGGAGGACCTGATCGTCAGCAACCGGGACAGCTACCACCTGCTGCGGTTCGTGGTCACGTCCTTCGACGCGACCGTGTTCCTGCATCTGTGGCTGACCCGCGAGGAGGGCAACCTCGCCCTCGCCCGGATCCGGCTCGGCGAGATGGCCGAGCGGCTGGTGCTGGGATGACCGTGGTCGAGACACCGCCGCCGCTGCCGGTCCGGGACCGCACGGCCCTGCACGAGAGAGCGCCCGGCGCGCTCTCCCCGATGCTGATACGCCTCGCCGAGGAGCGGGCCACCGGTGTCCTGGTCCGCGAGCACGGCACCCTGCACCTGGCCGAGGGCCGCGTGGTGCACGCCGAGAGCCCCTTCGCCCCCGGCCTCGACGTGCTCCTCACCGCCCGCGGCACGCTCGACGCGGCGGCCTGGCCCTGGACCGACGACATACCCGCCGCCGTCCACCGGCTGCTCACCGCCGGCCTGCTCCCCAGGGGCGCCCTGGAGCTGTGCCGCCTCAGCGCCCTGTACGACGCCGGGTACTTCGCCCTGGCGCCCAGCAGCACCCCCGGCCGCTTCCGCTACGGCACCACGGCCGCCGCCGTCCCGTTGCCGGCGGTCCCCGTCACCGCCCTGGAGCGCGAGACCCTGCGCCGCCGCGAGCTGCTGCACCGCATCTGGCCCGACCCGTCGGCGGACGGCGCCCCGCTGATCCGCGCCGATCCGGTCGCGCCGCCGCCGGTCACCTCGCGGCAGCGGGCGGTCCTGGCCCGGGTGGACGGCATCCGCACGGCACCGCAGATCGCCCGGGAGCTGGGCAGACCGGCCTTCCACACGCTGGTGGACGTACGGCGGCTGGCGGCGGCCGGACTCCTCACCCCGAGGAGCACCCTGCCCGTCCCACCCCCGCTTCCCCCGGTCACCGACCCCGACATCGCGCTGCTGAAGAGGCTCAGGGATGCGCTGGAGGCCCTTTGAACGGCACCGCCCCGCCGAGAGGAGACAGCTGATGGCGGCAGAATCCGGCAGCTCCGACAGAGAGGCCGTCCTCGACGAACTGCGCCGGTTACGCACCCGGATGCCCCAGCTCACCGGCGCCCTCGCGGCCGGTGTCGACGGCCTGGTCGTCGCCCACGACTGTCCGGGCGTCGATCCCGAGGGGCTCGCCGCGCTCACCGCGGCCCAGCTCGGCGTCGCCGTCCGGGTCTCCGACGCCACCGGCAAGGGCGACCTCAAGGAGCTGCTGGTGCGCGGCGAGGACGGCTATGTCGCCACCTACGCCGCCGGCCACAGCGCCGTGCTCACCCTGCTCGCCGAGGACCGGGTGAACGTCGGCCGGCTCCACCTGGAGGGCCGCCGGGCCGCCGCCCGGATCGGGGAGCTGGTCGACGCCGCCGAGGCCGCCGCCAAGGTCCTGCGCCCGGCCCGCAGCGCGGCCCCACGGACCAGAACCACGCGCACGCCACGCACCAGCACCACCACTGACGCGCGCACCGCAACCGACAGTTGAAGTGGAAAGGAACCACACCGTCATGGCCAACACCGAAACCGCCCTGAAAGAGTGCCTCACCTCCATCGAGGGCGCGACGGGCGTCGCGCTCGTCGACTACACCAGCGGGATGGCGCTGGGCACGATGGGCGGCAGCAAGACCTTCGACCTGAACGTGGCCGCGGCCGGGAACACCGACGTGATCCGCGCCAAGATGCGCACCATGGAGCACCTCGGCCTCAAGGGCGAGATCGAGGACATCCTGATCACGCTCTCCAACCAGTACCACCTGATCCGGCTGCTCAAGGGCCGGGGCGGCAACGGCCTCTTCCTCTACCTGGTGCTCGACCAGGCCCGCGCCAACCTGGCGATGGCCCGGCACCAGCTGAAGAAGATCGAGGAGGACCTGGAGGTCTGACCCGGCCTCACACCAGCGCCGCGGTGCGGCGGCGGGCTCCGCCCGGGGCCGCGTCGCCCGCCGCGATGCCGGTACCGCGGTAGGCCTTGACGGCCTTGCCGGCCGGACGGCCGCCGCGCTCGTCGAGCCAGTCGACGCGCAGCCAGACCAGCTGTTCGCCGGCCTTCTCCCGGCGGCCCAGCCAGGCCGCCTTCAGACGCAGCCCGGTGCCGGTCCCGGCGAGCAGCAGGCCGCCCGCCGCGGG
Organism: Streptomyces sp. NPDC051987; assembly: GCF_040680735.1. Classification (NCBI taxonomy): domain Bacteria; kingdom Bacillati; phylum Actinomycetota; class Actinomycetes; order Kitasatosporales; family Streptomycetaceae; genus Streptomyces; species Streptomyces sp. NPDC051987. Next base: position 70,429 of record NZ_JBFAXI010000037.1, read on the forward strand.
CACCGCGAAGGAGCTGCCGAGGGCGGCGGCGAAGGCCAGCAGCAGCCACCAGCGGTGCCCCCGGCGCCAGTTGCGCACCGTCACCGCGCGGTCCTGGAGCACGTCGTGCTTGCCGGCCCGGGCGGCGCCGCGCACCAGCTCGGCGTACCGCCTGCGGCGGGCGAGCGCCACGACGGCGGCACCGACGAGGAACAGCGCGGCCCCGGCCAGGACGCCGATCCGCCGCCCGGTGATCCCGGAGGGCAGCACGCCGACGCCCGCCGCGAACACCCCGGACCACCACAGGGGCGCGGCCCCGGCCCGTACCACCACGGCCACCCGGGCCAGGCCCTGTCCTCCTCGTGCCCCTCGTCCCGCACGCGCCATGTCCGCAGCCTCCTCGCCGGTGTCGGCCCAGTCCGTACGGCGGGACGCTAACCAGCGAACGTGAGACGAGTCTTAAAGCCGCCTGCCGGCCGCCTACTCGACGAAGAGACCACGCGCCGCCGCCCGGGTGTCGAACTCCTCCAGGCGCGCCTGGGCGTCCGGCAGGTCGTCGCACATCGCCTCCAGGAGCACCCGGCCGAGCAGCATCGGCGCACACGCGGTGTCGAAGGCGAGTCCGGTGCCGACGGCAGCCGGCAGCAGCAGGTCGGAGACCTTGGCGACGGGCGCGAAGGCGGAGTCGGCGACGGTCACGACGGTCAGGCCGGACTCCTTGGCATAGCCCAGGGTGTCGACGACCTCGCGCGGATGGCGCGGCAGCGCGAAGCACAGCAGCGCCGTGGCACCGGCCAGCACGGCCGCGTCGATGCGGTCGTGGATCATCGTGCCGCCCTCGTGGAGCAGCCGGACGTCCGGGTGCACCTTGGCGGCGAAGTAGGCGAAGCCGTAGGCCTGCGAGGCGGCGGCCCGCAGGCCGAGGACCGGCAGCGGGCGGGAGGCGGCCAGCAGGCGGCCCGCCTGCTGCACCGGGCGCGGGTCGGCGAGCACCTCGGCGAGGTGCTTCAGGTTCTCGATCTCGGCCTCGACGGCCTGCTGGTACTCGTTGTACGACCCGTTTCCGGCCGCCTGTTCGGCGGGCACCACCTCGCGCAGGTGCCTGCGCAGCGCCGGGTAGCCGTCGAAGCCGAGGGCGACCGCGAACCGGGTGACGGAGGGCTGGCTGACCCCGGCCAGTTCGGCCAGCTCCACGCTGGACAGGAAGGGCACGTCGGCGGCGCGCCGCACCATGCTGTGCGCGATGCGCCGCTGGGTCGGCGTGAGCCGGTGCCCCTCGAAGAGCGCCTGCAAGCGAGTCGCAGGGCTGTCGGTCACGTTCATGACGTGCTCCCCCTCCAGATGTCCGTGAACCGGTCGAGCAGCCCGGCCGCCGCGGTGACGTCGTCCGTGAGCGGCCGGTCGGCCGGGTCCGCCTCCAGCGCCGCCTCGGCGAGCTCCAGTGCCCGCCCCGCCCCGAGCCCGGGGTCGGGACGCAGCTCGCGCTGGCGCAGCGCCCGTACGGCGGCGACGAGTTCGCAGCCGACCACCAGACGGTACGCACGGCAGGCGCGCAGCGTTTGACGGGCGGCGAGCGAGGCGAAACTGGCCTGTTCCTCGACGCCTCGGGAGAGTACAGCGTGCCCCAGGGAGGCGGGCGCGGAGAAGGCGCGCAGGTCGCCGAGGGCGGCGCCGGCGGCGTACTCCAGGATCATCACGCCGGATGAGGCGGGTTCGTGGTCGGCGAGGAAGGGGCGCAGCCGGGTGTAGGCGGGCTCGTTGAGGGTGGACAGGCGGGAGGTGGACAGGCGGGCGACCTGGGTGAGGGCGAGCCGGAAGTGGTCCAGGGCGAGGGCGAGCTGGGCCTGGTAGAAGCCGCCGTGGTGGTAGGCGGCGAGGTCCTCGGGGGAGATGAGGGGGTTCTCGGCGGCCGCGTTGATCTCGACGGCGAGGACCTGCTCCAGGGCGTCGGCGGCGTCGTGGGCCGGGCCGTGGATCTGGGGCAGGCAGCGGAAGCCGTAGGGGTCCTGGATCCGGCCGAGCGGCGGGGTCGGCCGGTCGGCGGCGCCGATCAGCTCCCGCATCCGCCGGGCGGCCTCGACGCTGCCGCGGTGCGGACGGGCGGCGTGGACGGGCGCCGCGAACGCCTCGTGGGAGCCGTCGACGGCGAGCAGTGACAGGGCCGCCACCACCTGGGTGGCCTCGATCAGTCCGCGCAGCTCGTGCAGGGCGAGCGCGGACTGGCCGAGGGTGAGGGCGTTGCTGCTGATCAGGGCGAGGGCGTCGTTGTTGTCCAGCGGCTGGGCGGCCGGTGCTCCCGAGCCCCGCCAGGGGTGCTCCCCCGCCAGCGCGAGACCCATCTGGGCCAGCGCCGCGATGTCCCCGGTGCCGACCGAGCCGAACTCGTTGACGACCGGGTACGCGCCCGACTCCAGCGCCTCGCACAGGGCCGTGACGACACTGGGCCTGAGGCCCGCGCCGCCCGCCAGCAGCTGGTTGGCGCGGACCGCGAGCATCGCGCGGACCTGCCGGGCGGGCAGTTCCTCGCCGATCGCCCCGGCGTGGCTGCGCAGCAGCCGCAGTCCGTGGCCGGCGGCGGCCTCGGTGGGGACGTCCTCGTTCCGGTTGGCGCCGACGCCGGTGGAGCGGCCGTAGACGCGGCCGGTCGCGGCGATCTGCCGGGCGGCGTTCCAGGACTCCTCCGCGTGGCGCATCGCCTCGGTGCCGGGGACCGGGCGGGCGGTGCCGTCGGCGAGGCGTACGACGTCCTCGACGCCCATGCCGATGCCGTCGAGGACCACCAGACCGGAATGCGTTGTGCCGGGGGCGTCCACAGTGTGAGACGACATCACGCCCAAACTCCCCTCGATCCGGACACTCGATCTTGCCTTCCGGCCATCCGTTACCTCGGATTAACGCCAGACCGCTGACAAGCTATTCACGTACCAAGAACTCTGCATGACGTTATACAGCCGGGCAAGGGACATCTCATGATCCAGTTCGACGCGGTCCACAAGCGCTTCCCCAACGGCACGACAGCAGTCCATGATCTCTCCCTGGAGATGCCGGAGGGCGGGGTCACCGTCCTGGTCGGCTCCTCCGGTTGCGGCAAGACCACCACCCTGCGGATGATCAACCGGATGGTCGAGCCGACCTCCGGCACGATCAAGGTGAACGGCAGGGACGTCACCCAGCAGGACGCCGCCGAACTGCGCCGGTCCATCGGGTACGTCATCCAGCAGGCCGGACTCTTCCCGCACCGCACGGTGCTCGACAACATCGCCACCGTCCCGCTGCTGCTCGGCTGGCACCGGAAGAAGGCCCGCGCCCGCGCCGCCGAACTCCTGGAGACCGTCGGCCTCGCCGCAGACGCCGGCAAGCGTTACCCGCACCAGCTCTCCGGCGGCCAGCAGCTGGGGGTCCCCCCAGGCCTTTAAGGCTCTGGGGGAGCGTCGGCGTGGCCCGCGCCCTCGCCGCCGACCCGCCGGTGCTGCTGATGGACGAGCCGTTCGGCGCCGTCGACCCGGTGGTGCGCACCCAGCTCCAGGACGAACTGCTGCGGCTCCAGAAGGAGTTGAACAAGACCATCGTCTTCGTCACCCACGACGTCGACGAGGCCGTCCGGCTCGGCGACCGGATCGCGATCTTCCGCACCGGCGGCCACCTCGTCCAGTGCGCCCCGCCCGCCGAGCTGCTGGCCCGGCCCGCGGACGACTTCGTGGCCGACTTCCTCGGCGCGGAACGGGGCCTGAAGCTGCTGTCCCTGCGGACCCTCGCCGACGTCCCCCAGGGCCCGGCGCCCCAGGGCGGCACCTGGACCCTCGCCCTGGACCCGGCGGGCAGACCGCTGCACTGGGCCTCGAAGGACGCCGAACTCCCCGTACGCCCGCTGGCGGACGACGACTCGCTGCTCGCCGCGCTCGACGAGTCGATCGCCTCCCCGACCGGACTCGTCGCCCGGGTGGACGCCCAGGGGGTCCTCACCGGCGTCTCGTCCCGCGACGACATCCACGCCCACGCCGGCCAGGCGCACACCGCGGCCCGGACGGTGGCGGCATGACCGTCGACTGGTCGTGGATCGGCGACCACACCGACGACCTCACCAGCCTCACCCTCTCCCACCTCCAGGCCGCGATGACCGCCGTCTTCTTCGGCCTGCTGATCTCGCTGCCGCTCGCGGTGGTCGCCCACCGGGTCCGCCCGCTGCGCGGCTTCCTGCTCGGCCTGTCCAACGTGCTCTTCACGATCCCCTCGATCGCGATCTTCGTGCTGCTGCTCCCGGTCAGCGGCCTGACCCGGACCACCACCGTCATCGGCCTGACCGTCTACACGCTGGTCGTGCTGCTGCGGAACACCGTCGAGGGCCTGGACTCGGTCCCCGCGAAGACCAAGGAGGCGGCGAAGGCGATGGGCACCCGCCCGCTGCGCACCCTCCTCACCGTCGAACTCCCGCTCGCCCTCCCCGTGATCATGGCGGGCGTCCGGATCGCCACGGTCATGTCCATCTCGCTGGTGAGCGTCGCCACCTACATCGGCGACGGCGGCCTGGGCCAGCTCTTCACCGACGGCTTCCAGCGCGACTTCCCGACCCCGGTGATCGTGGGCGTGGTCCTCACGATCCTGCTCGCCGTGGTCGCGGACGCCCTGCTGGTGGCGCTCCAGTACGTCCTGACCCCGTGGCGGCGGAGGCGAGCCTGACATGTTCGAACTCTTCAAGAACCTCGGCACCTGGCTGACCAGCGGCTCCCAGTGGGCCGGGCAGGACGGCATCGCCCACCGCCTCGCCGAGCACCTCCAGTACTCGCTGCTCGCGACCCTCGTCGCGGCCGCGATCGGCCTCCCCCTCGGCCTGCTGATCGGCCACACCGGCAAGGGCGCGTTCCTCGCCATCAACCTCGCGTCCTTCGGCCGCGCCCTGCCGACCGTCGGCCTCGTCGTCCTGGTCTTCCTCGCGGGCGGCCTGTCGATGCTGCCGGTCTACGTCGCGCTGGTCGCCCTCGCGGTCCCGGCGATCGTCACCAACACCTACGCCGGGATGACGGCCGTCGACCCGGACGTGAAGGACGCGGCCCGCGGCCAGGGCATGCGCGGCCGCCAGGTCCTCCTCCACGTCGAACTGCCGCTGGCCCTCCCCCTGATCATGACGGGTCTGCGCCTCGCGCTCATCCAGGTCGTGGCCACCGCCACCATCGCCGCGTACGTCTCCTTCGGCGGCCTCGGCCGCTACGTCTTCGACGGACTCGCCCAGCGCGACCTCGTCCAGGTGCTCGGCGGCGCGGTGCTGGTCGCGCTCGTCGCCGTCGTCCTCGACCTGCTCCTGAGCACCCTCCAGCGCTTCCTCTTCCGCCACCGCACCGCCTAGGGAACCCGAAGATGAACCGTCGCACCCTCCTCGGTGGCCTGCTCGCCGCCGGCTCCGTCACCACCCTCTCCGCCTGCTCCAGCGGCATCACCTCCCTGAACGAGAGCAGCGGCTCGACCGCCGGCGGCGGCTCCAGCAAGGGCGGCATCACCATCGGCACCGCCAACTTCACCGAGAACCAGGTGCTCGGCTACCTCTACGCGGCCGTCCTCCAGAAGGCAGGCGTGAAGGTGAAGGTCCGCCCCAACCTCGGCACCCGGGAGATCGTGATCCCCGCGCTCAAGGCGGGCGACATCGACCTGCTGCCCGAGTACCAGGGCGCCCTCCTCAACTACCTGGCCCCGAAGGACGCCTCCGCCGAGCCGGGCACCATGCAGAACGCCCTCACCCTCGCGCTGCCCGCCGGGCTCCAGGTGCTGCCGTACGGGCAGGCGGCCGACTCCGACTGCTTCGTCGTCACCCGGGCGACCGCCCAGAAGTACGGCCTGACCTCCCTCGCCGACCTCGCCAAGCAGAACGGCAGGCTGGTCATCGGCGCCGCGCCCGAGGTGAAGAAGCGCCGGGTGGGCACGGTCGGGCTGCAGGAGGTGTACGGCGTCCAGTTCAAGGAGTTCAAGTCGCTCGACTCGGACGGGCCGCTGGTCAAGGGCGCGTTGAGGAAGGGCGACGTGGACGTGGCGAACCTGTTCACCACCGACACAGACATCGCCGCCAACGGCTGGGTGGTGCTGGCCGACCCGAAGAACCTGATCCCCAGCCAGCACATCGTCCCGCTGATCGCCGACCGCAAGGCCGACGACACCGTCCGCAAGGCCCTCGCCCGGCTCGGCAATGTCCTCACCACCGAGCAGCTCACCCGGCTCAACAGCCAGGTGGACAACGACAAGAAGGACCCGGAGGACGTGGCGGCCGCCTACGCGAAGCAGCACGGACTGGCCTGACCGCCGCCAGGGTGCCCACCGGCTCGGTATCGCGCGGGCGATGATCCGGCCAAGAGCCGTTAAACCAATACCGAGCGTAACGTTTCCGCCGCGTAGAGTGATGAGAACCATCAGCGCCAGCACCTGAGGAAGCGTCATGGCCTCCAACCCCACGGCCCTTCCGTCGGCCACCGCCGTCGGCGCGCCGGCCGTCGCCCTCGCGCCGGCGGCCGTCGTCCCCGCCTCGGCGAGCGCGGCCCTCGACGAACTGCTCCAGGGCAACCGGCGGTACGCCACCGGCTGCTCCGGCCGGCGCCGGGCCGGCGCACCGCGCCCGTTCGCGGTGGTGCTCGGCTGCGTGGACTCCGCGGCCGCCCCGGAACTCGTCTTCGACCAGGGCCCCGGCGACCTGCTGAGCATAAGGACGGCCGGACAGGTGCTGGACGAGGCGGTGCTCGCCTCCCTCCAGTACGGCGTGCAGGAACTGCGCGTCCCGCTGGTGGTGGTGCTCGGCCACGAGGGCTGCGGGGCCGTCGCCGCCACCCTGGACCGGCTGCGCACGGGGGCGCCCGTCCCCGGTCATCTCGAACTCCTCGCCGACCAGATCGCGCCGGCCGCCCTGCGCACCAGGGCGCTCCCCGGCGACTGGGCCGAACACACCCTGCGGGCCCAGACGATGTGGGCACGTGACGCGATCCGCGCCGACTGCGCCTTCGCGGGGGCGTCGGTGGTGGCGGCCCGGTTCGACACCGGCAGCGGGCTGGTGTCGCTGCTGCCCTGAGGGTGGTCCCCCCGCCGGATGCGGGGGATTTCCCCAGTGCGCCGGGGACCCCGGATCCCTACCGTGGGCCCCATGACGGACGCGCGTGACACCGACCTGAAGAAGGAACTCGCCGCGACCCTGCACGCCCGTAGCGAGCTGGGGCCCGAGTACGAGTCGGAACTGGCCGACTCCTTCGTGGAGAAGATCGACCAGCGCATCGACGGCGCGGTCGAGCGCCGGCTGCGCCGGACCCTGGCCGAGCAGCAGATGCAGGTGGCCCGGGGGACGCGCGGCGCCAGGGGCGGCACCGACTCGTGGGGCGAGCGGTTCGGCTTCGGGATCGTGTCGCTGGTGCTGGCGATCCCGCTGTCGGCGATCGGCGGCGGCATCGCCCACCTGCCGGGCCTGATCGCCACCTGGGTCGGCATCGTCGGCGTCAACGTGGCCCAGGCCGTCCGCCTCAACCCTGGCCTGTTCCAGCGGAGCGACCGCGGCCACGAGGACTGACCGGGGCCGGCACCGGCACCGGCCGGCCCCGGTCACACCTGGCGGGTCGGCTGGACCACGATCTGCCGCAGGTTGACGTTCCGGGGGCGGCTCACCACGTAGCAGACCAGGTCGGCGAGGTCCTCGGCGGCCAGGGCGCCCATGCCGTCGAACATGCCCGCCACCTGCTCGCGCAGCTCCTCGCCCTCGATGTGGGTGCCGAGTTCGGTGTCCGTCAGGCCCGGCTCCACGTTGGTGACCCGCACGTCACGCGGCCCGAACTCGGCGCGCAGGGCCTGCGACAGGAAGGTGACGGCAGCCTTGGTGGCGCCGTACACCGCGAAGGTGGGGAAGACGAGGTGGGCGCCGATGGACGACACGTTGACGAGGTCGGCGGTACGGCCCTCGGCGGCGGCCGCCACCAGGTCCCCGGTGAAGGCGCGCAGCACCCGCAGCACCCCCGTGACGTTGGTGTCGAGCATGCGCTGCCACTCGTCGATGCGGCCGTCGTCGACGGGGTTGGGCAGCATGACGCCGGCGTTGTTGACGACGAGGTCGACGCTGCCGTAGGCCGCGTGGACGGCGTCGGCCGCCGCCTGCACGGAGGCGTCGTCGGTGACGTCGGCGACCACGGCGAGGGCCTCGCCGCCGTTCGCCCGGATCTTCGCCACCAGCGTCTCCAGCCGGTCCGCGCGCCGGGCGAGCAGCGCCACCCGGGCCCCCGACCCGGCGAGCCGCAGGGCCACGGCCGCCCCGATCCCGCTGGCGGCGCCGGTGACGACGGCGGTACGGCCGGACAGGTTGTCGTACGACATGAGGTACTCCCTGGTCAGTGCCGCCGGGACAGCCTCGGTGGCGTGTCTCCACCCTCGCCGGGTCCGGGCGGCCCACCCAGGGCTGAGCTTTTCCTGGGTCTGACAGAACCAGGTTGGCGGGGCGCCGCTCCCCTACGATCGAACCCATGGACGGGGAACTCGGAGACTTCCTGCGCTCGCGCCGCGCCCGCATCCGGCCCGAGGAGGTGGGGCTGCCCTCGCACGGACGGCGCCGCGTACCGGGCCTGCGCCGCGAAGAGGTGGCGCAGCTGGCGGGGGTGAGCGTCGACTACTACATCCGGCTGGAGCAGGGGCGGGGCACCAGCGTTTCCGACGCCGTGCTGGACGCGGTCGCGCGGGTGCTGCGGCTGGACGAGACCGAGCACGCCTATCTGCGCACGGTGGCGCGCCCGCGGAAGAGCAGGGGCGCGCGGCGCCCCGCGGTCCCGCGGGTACGCCCCGGGGTGCAGCTGCTGCTGGACGCCATGGAGCGGTCCCCGGCGTTCGTGCTGGGCCGCCGGATGGAGGTGCTGGCCTGGAACGCGCCCGCCGACGCGCTGCTCGGTTTCGGCGCGCTGGACCCGGCCGCCCGCAGCATGCCCCGGCTGGTCTTCCTGGACCCGGCGGCGGCCGACTTCTACCCCGAGTGGGCGGCGGTCGCCGCCCAGACCGTCGCCAACCTGCGCATCAGCGCGGGCCTGCACCCCGACGACCCCGCCCTGACCGCCCTGATCGGCGAACTCTCCGTCAAGAGCGCGGACTTCCGCCGACTGTGGGCGGACCACGAGGTCAAGGCGTGCGCGTACGGCGTGAAGCGCGTCCGGCACCCGGTGGCGGGCCTGCTCACCCTGCCCTACGAGACCCTCTCGGTGCCCGAGGACCCGGACCAGACGCTGGTCGCGTACACCCCGGAGCCGGGCTCGGAGACGGCGGAGCGGCTGGCCCTGCTGGGCAGTTGGAACGCGACGACGGTGTGAGCCGGGAAGGCCGGCCGGGAAGAGTAATGCGCGGGGACCGCCGCACCCCCTAGAAGGGGGGCGGGACGACGGCGGTCCCCGCGAGGGACATGGACCGGGTCAGGGCCGGGTCGCACGTCCGGGCGTCCATGGAGGTCCGGGAGCCGCTCCGGAGGTCCTTGGACGTTCGGTGCCGGCCGGGGCGGGGAGCCGCTCCCGCCCTGCCGACACCCACCAATCTGCCGGACCCGTGTTAAGCGTGTGCTGCGCGCACGTGACACGCTCGTACCACTTCCGCGAAGTCCACCACTCGGACAGGGAACAACAAGTTCCCCCGTGTCACGGGCCGTTCACCGCAGGTTCGCTACTGCTTGCCGCCCTTGGCGAGAAAAGCCAGCAGGTCCTGCCGGCTGATCACACCGGTGGGCTTGCCCTCGACGAGGACGATCGCGGCGTCGGCCGTGCCCAGCACCGACATCAGGTCCGCGACCGGCTCGCCGGAGCCGACCTGGGGCAGCGGGGCGCACATGTGCTTCTCCAGCGGGTCCTCCAGGGAGGCCCGCTTGCTGAACAGCGCGTCGAGCAGCTCGCGTTCGACGACCGAGCCGACGACCTCGGCGGCCATCACGTCCGGGTGCCCGGCGCCCGGCTTGACGACGGGCATCTGGGAGACGCCGTACTCGCGCAGCACCTCGATGGCCTGGCCGACGGTTTCGTCCGGGTGCATGTGGACGAGGGAGGGGATGGAGCCGCCGGCCTTGTCGCTGAGCACGTCGCCGACGCGGGCGCTCGGGCCCTCGTCCTCCAGGAAGCCGTAGTCGGCCATCCACTCGTCGTTGAAGATCTTGCTCAGGTAGCCACGGCCGCTGTCCGGCAGCAGGACGACCACCACGTCGTCCGGGCCGAGCCGCTCGGCCACCCGCAGCGCCGCCACGACCGCCATCCCGCAGGAGCCGCCGACCAGCAGCCCCTCCTCCTTGGCGAGCCGCCGGGTCATCTGGAAGGAGTCCTTGTCCGACACGGCGACGATCTCGTCGGCGACGGTCCGGTCGTAGGCGGTGGGCCAGAAGTCCTCGCCGACGCCCTCGACGAGGTACGGCCGCCCGGACCCGCCGGAGTACACGGAGCCCTCCGGGTCGGCGCCGATCACCCGGACGCGTCCTTCACTGGCGTCCTTCAGGTAGCGGCCGGTGCCGGAGATGGTGCCGCCGGTGCCGACCCCCGCGACGAAGTGGGTGATCTTCCCCTCCGTCTGCTCCCACAGCTCGGGGCCGGTCGAGTGATAGTGCGAAAGGGGGTTGTTGGGGTTGGAGTACTGGTCCGGCTTCCAGGCGCCGGGCGTCTCGCGGACCAGCCGGTCGGAGACGTTGTAGTACGAGTCCGGGTGCTCCGGGTCGACGGCGGTGGGGCAGACCACCACCTCGGCGCCGTAGGCCCGCAGCACGTTGATCTTGTCGGTGCTCACCTTGTCGGGGCACACGAAGATGCACTTGTACCCCTTCTGCTGGGCGACGATCGCCAGTCCGACCCCGGTGTTCCCGCTGGTGGGCTCGACAATGGTCCCGCCCGGCTGCAGCTCCCCGCTCTTCTCGGCGGCCTCGATCATCCGCAGCGCGATGCGGTCCTTCACGGAACCGCCCGGGTTGAAGTACTCGACCTTGGCGAGCACGGTGGCCTGGATGCCCTGGGTGACGCTGTTGAGTCTCACCAGCGGGGTGTTGCCGACAAGGCTGATCATCGAGTCGTGGAATCGCACCGTTGTCTCCGGTCGCTTTCAAAAGATGTGGTCCTAGTGGTCCCGCCAGCCTACGGCCCGCTTCGGAGGTTCACTCCCTGTTGAGATTGGCGCACGGGCGGTACGGGGCAAGGAGTGGATGAGCGGCAACGAGGAGGTGGCGGCGGCGCATGACGAACATGTCGAGGGCCCGGGTGGCCCGGCGGATCGCGGCCGGGGCGGCGTACGGCGGCGGCGGGGTCGGGCTGGTCGGCGCGGCCGCGGTGGGTCTGCTGCTGGCCGAGGTGCGGATGGCCCAGGCGGCGGTGCACAACGGCAACAGCGGCGGCCGGGTGCCGACGGCGGACGGCAGGTACGGCGACGGGTACGGCGCCCTGGGCGAGCCGCCCATCCGCCTGACGATGCTCGGCGACTCCACGGCGGCCGGGCAGGGCGTGCACCGCGCCGCCCAGACGCCGGGCGCGCTGCTGGCGTCAGGCCTCGCGGCGGTGGCCGAACGCCCGGTCGAGCTGAGGAACGTGGCGCTGCCCGGCGCGCAGTCCGACGACCTGGACCGTCAGGTCGCGCTGGTCCTGGGCCCGGCCTCGGTGGTCCCCGACGTCTGCGTGATCATGATCGGCGCGAACGACGTCACGCACCGCATGCCGCCGACCCGCTCCGTCCGTCACCTCTCCTCGGCGGTGCGCCGGCTGCGTACGGCGGGCGCGGAGGTGGTGGTCGGCACCTGCCCCGACCTGGGCACGATCGAGCCGGTACGGCAGCCGCTGCGCTGGCTGGCCCGGCGGGCGTCCCGGCAGCTGGCGGCGGCCCAGACGATCGGCACGGTGGAACAGGGCGGCCGCACGGTGTCGCTGGGCGACCTGCTGGGCCCCGAGTTCGCGGCCAACCCCCGCGAGCTGTTCGGCCCCGACAACTACCACCCCTCTGCGGAGGGGTACGCCACGGCGGCGATGGCGGTGCTGCCGACGGTCTGCGCCGCCCTCGGCCTCTGGCCGGCGGAGGAGGAGCGGCCCGACGTCACCCGCCGCGAGGGGTTCCTGCCGGTCGCCCGAGCGGCGGCGGAGGCGGCGGCCGAGGCCGGCACGGAGGTGACGGCGGCGATGCCGACGGGGCCGCGTGGACCGTGGGCCCTGCTGAAGCGCCGTCGGCGCCGGCAGGTCGAGGAGCCGCCCGCCCTCCCCCCCGACCCGGCGTCCGAAGAGGCGAGACCGCGGGCCGGCACCACCGAGTGACGGCGGGCGGGGCCCCCGTAAGGGGCGCGGGGAACTGCGCGACCGGCCCCCACCGGCCCGCGGACCTCGACGCGGCCCCCAACAAAAAAGCAAGCGCTTAGAAAGTGCGGTCAGTGTCACACCTCGGTACCGGTGACCGATGACATACGTACAGGTAACTTCCGAAGCGGTCCTGCCAACCCCCGTACGCCAATGGAGCCGTGATGCCCGAAGCCGTCATCGTCTCGACCGCCCGTTCCCCGATCGGCCGTGCCGTCAAGGGCTCCCTGAAGGACCTGCGCCCCGACGACCTCACCGCGACGATCATCCAGGCCGCCCTCGCCAAGGTCCCCGAGCTGGACCCGAAGGACATCGACGACCTGATGCTCGGCTGCGGTCTGCCCGGCGGCGAGCAGGGCTACAACCTCGGCCGGATCGTCGCCGTACAGATGGGCATGGACCACCTGCCCGGCTGCACCATCACCCGGTACTGTTCCTCGTCCCTCCAGACCAGCCGCATGGCCCTGCACGCCATCAAGGCCGGCGAGGGCGACGTCTTCATCTCGGCCGGTGTCGAGATGGTCTCCCGCTACGCCAAGGGCAGCTCGGACGGCCTCCCGGACACCACGAACCCGATCTTCGCCGAAGCCCAGGCCCGTACCGCCGCCACCGCCGAGTCGACCGGCTCCACCTGGCACGACCCGCGCGAGGACGGCCTGCTCCCCGACCCGTACATCGCCATGGGGCAGACGGCCGAGAACCTGGCCCGCATCAAGGGCGTCACCCGTCAGGACATGGACGAGTTCGGCGTCCGCTCCCAGAACCTCGCCGAGGAAGCCATCAAGAACGGCTTCTGGGAGCGCGAGATCACCCCGGTCACCCTCCCCGACGGCACGGTCGTCAGCAAGGACGACGGCCCGCGCGCCGGCGTCACCCTGGAGGGTGTGGCCGGCCTCAAGCCGGTCTTCCGCCCCGACGGACTGGTCACGGCCGGCAACTGCTGCCCGCTGAACGACGGCGCCGCCGCGGTCGTCATCATGAGCGACACCAAGGCCCGCGAGCTGGGCCTGACCCCGCTCGCCCGGATCGTGTCGACCGGCGTGTCCGGCCTCTCCCCCGAGATCATGGGCCTCGGCCCGGTCGAGGCGAGCAAGCAGGCCCTGGGCCGCGCCGGACTCACCATCGACGACATCGACCTGGTCGAGATCAACGAGGCGTTCGCCGCCCAGGTGATCCCCTCCTACCGCGACCTCGGCATCCCGCTGGAGAAGCTGAACGTGAACGGCGGCGCCATCGCCGTCGGCCACCCCTTCGGCATGACCGGCGCCCGCATCACCGGCACGCTGATCAACTCCCTGCAGTTCCACGACAAGCAGTTCGGCCTGGAGACGATGTGCGTCGGCGGCGGCCAGGGCATGGCGATGGTCATCGAGCGCCTCAGCTGAGTCCCACCGCACCACCCGTCACCCCTGAGTGACCGTCACGGGACCCACCGTGACACCGCGGCCCGGTGTTCGAGAAAGCCCCGAACACCGGGCCGATTTGTGATCCAATCTCCCCCAGGATGTGACGTATCTCCCTCCAGGGAGGTATCACCGCAGGTCAGTGCCGTTGTTCAGACAAACCGCAGGCCCAAAGTCCTGTCCGTTTCGTGACGTTACGCACTGACAGCTGGATAGTCCGCCCTTCAAGCTGATGTAGGAAGTCGGGGGTCGACTTTGAACCGGGAGTACGTCAGTGAGCGCCATGCCGATCGCCTTGCTGCTCACCACGGCCGCCACGGGCGCCGTGGGCGTCGCTGTCCTGCGCACCGTTCTGAAGCTGCGCCGTCAGGTCGCCGAGCTGCACACCCAGCTTGCCCAGAACCAGGCCGCGACCCTGCGCGCGCTCATGCCGGCGGCTCGCAGCCACGCGGCCGCCGAGGAGATACGCGCCGCGGTGGCGGAGGCGCTGGCCGAGGAGCGGGAGCGGGAGCTCGCCGAGGCACGGGCCTTCTGGGCAGCGCAGGAGGCGCGTGACGTCTCCGACGCGCCGTCGCTGCTGGGTCTGGCGGACGGCGAGCCGTTCCTGCCCCGGCAGGCGGACTTCGTGGGGCTGGAGCCGGTCGCCGAGCCGGCGGCGGAGCCGGACGAGTTCACCGGGGAGTCCCCGGAGCTGGCGGCGGCGCGCCGGCGCCACCCGTCCCACCCCGACTTCGTGCCGGTGCAGTCGCCGGTGAACGACCATGAGCGGACGGTCGCGACGCTGGAGCAGCTGGCCGAGTCTCAGGTCGAGCTCTCCGACGTGCGCCCCGGGCCGCTGGGGACGCTGGACGTCTATGTCTTCGCCGACGGCACGACCCTGTGCATGACGCCGGGGCACCGGGAGACGGCGGAGCGGTTGGCTGCCGCCCTGGGCGCCGGTGAGACGCCGTACCTGCTGGGCGGGTCGGGGATCTCCGGCGCGTACACGCTGACGTTCGCGTGCGGGGAGGAGAACGTCTACATCCTGGCGGACCGGGTCATCGCGTCGCTGTGACGTCCGGGGTGCGCCGGGTGCGTTGTCGAGTGCGGGCAGGTGGGGCTTCTCGCGCAGTTCCCCGCGCCCCTGAAAGAAGGGGC
>NZ_JBFAXI010000038.1:0-17105 GCF_040680735.1 Streptomyces sp. NPDC051987
CCTCCGTCCTGCGGAGGGCCCTTCGGCCACACATAAAACGCGACCTTGGAATCCAAGGAAAAGTGCCCCGGGTCGGACTCGAACCGACACTGTACGGGTTTTGAATCCGTTGCCTGCTGCCAATTGGGCTACCGGGGCTCGAAGAATCAAAGGTGATCCCCGACCCTCCGCGCGTCCACCATACCGTAGCTAGGTAGGCTCTTGTCAGCAGTACCCCTGCCCTGAACGAGGAGCCCCCGTGACCGCCGCCGAGTCGCCCCAGCCAGTCGACGAACCCGACGACGACAAGTCGCATGTGCCTCCGCTGACGACCCGTGTCGTCATCGCCGAGGACGAGGCCCTGATCCGGCTCGACCTGAAAGAGATGCTGGAGGAGGAGGGGTACACGGTCGTCGGTGAGGCCGGTGACGGCGAACAGGCCGTCGAGCTGGCCCGCGAGCACCGCCCCGACCTGGTCATCCTGGACGTCAAGATGCCCAAGCTGGACGGCATCTCGGCGGCCGAGAAGATCGCCGAGGAGTCCATCGCCCCGGTCCTGATGCTCACCGCCTTCTCGCAGCGGGACCTGGTGGAGCGGGCCCGGGACGCCGGCGCGATGGCGTACCTGGTCAAGCCGTTCAGCAAGAGCGACGTCGTTCCGGCGATCGAGATGGCCGTCTCCCGCTTCAACGAGCTGCGGCAGCTGGAGAAGGAGGTCGCCGACCTCAGCCAGCGCCTGGAGACCCGCAAGCTGGTCGACCGCGCGAAGTCCGTCCTCCAGACCGAGTACGGCCTGACCGAGCCGGCCGCCTTCCGCTGGATCCAGAAGACGTCGATGGACCGCCGCATGTCGATGCAGCAGGTCGCCGAGGCCGTCATCGCGGACAGCGAGGAGAAGAAGTCCGGCAAGGCGTGACAACCCTTCCGCACGACAAGGCCCGCGCCCCGGAGAAGGGAGCGCGGGCCTTTGTACTGCCGTTCAGGGCAGCGCCACGGGCGCGGGGCACTGCGCGACCAGCCACATCCGGCCGGCAGTGCCCCACGACCGTCAGTCCTCGCCGAGATATGCCTTCCGGACCGACTCGTCGTGCAGCAGATCCTGCCCACTGCCCGACAGCACGATGGAGCCGACCTCCATGACGTGCCCCTGATCGGCCAGCGAAAGAGCCGCCTGTGCGTTCTGCTCGACCAGCAGGATCGTCGTCCCCTGCGACTTCAGCTCAAGGATCGTCGCCATGATCTTCTGCATCATGATCGGCGACAGACCCATCGACGGCTCGTCCAGCATCAGCAGCTTCGGCTGGGACATCAGCGCCCGCCCCATCGCCAGCATCTGCTGCTCACCGCCCGAGAGCGTGCCGGCGGCCTGCTTGCGCCGCTCGCCCAGGATCGGGAAGAGGTCGTAGGCTCGCTGGATGTCCCGTTCGATGCCCGCCTTGTCCTTGCGGAGGAACGCACCGAGCTGCAGGTTCTCGGCGATGGTCAGGCGCGGGAAGATGTGCCGGCCCTCGGGGGAGTGGGCGAGTCCGAGCGCGACGATCTTGTGCGCCGGAACCCCGCTGAGCGGTTTGCCGTCGAACACGACCTTCCCCGAGGCGGGCTTGAGCAGCCCCGACAGGGTACGCAGGGTCGTCGTCTTGCCGGCGCCGTTGGTGCCGATGAGGGTCACGACCTGACCGGCCTCGACGCTGAACGAGATGCCCTTCACGGCCTCGATCTTGCCGTAGGCGACCCTGAGGTCCTCGACCTCCAGCAGTGCGGTCACTGGGCCTCTCCCTTGGTGGTGCTGTCCGCCTCCGTGGCCTCCGCGCCTGCGGCCTCCGCGTCTGCGGCCGACGCCGCGTCTGCGGCCGGCGCCGCGTCGGCGGTCTCCGCCGCGGCGGCTGCCTCCGCGGCCTCGACCTCGGCTGCCTCCGCCGTCCCGGGATCGCCCTCGAAGGGCTCGCCCAGATAGGCGGCGACGACCCGGTCGTCCGCCTGGACGACGTCGGAGGTGCCCTCGACGAGCTTCTCGCCCTGCACGAGGACGGCTACCCGGTCGCACAGGTTGAAGATGAAGCGCATGTCGTGCTCGATGACGAGGACGGCGATGCCCTTGTCCCGGATGGCGAAGACCAGTTCCTCGGTGGCCCGGGTCTCCTGCGGGTTCATGCCGGCCGTCGGCTCGTCGAGCAGCAGCAGACCCGGCTCGCTGGCCAGCGCCCGCGCGATCTCCAGCTTGCGCTGCTCGCCGTAGGGCAGGTTGCGCGCGAGGTGGTCGCGCTTGGCGGCGAGGCCGATGAACTCCAGGAGCTCCATGGCCCGCGCCTCGGACTCCTTCTCGGCCTTGCGGAAGCCGGGCCCGCGCAGCAGCGCGGACCACAGGCCCTCCTTGGTCCGCGTGTGGCGGCCCACGAGGACGTTCTCCAGGACGGTCATGTTGGCGAAGAGCCGGATGTTCTGGAACGTCCGCGCGATGCCCGCCTGCGTCACCAGGTGCGGCTTGGGCGGCAGCACCTTGCCCTGGTAGGAAACGGTGCCCTCGGTGGGCACGTACAGCCCGGTGAGGCAGTTGAAGAAGGTGGTCTTGCCGGCGCCGTTCGGGCCGATCAGGCCGACGATCTCGCCGCTGTTGACCGTGAAGTCCACGGACCGGACGGCGGTCAGACCGCCGAACCGCATGGTGACGTCACGGGCTTCGAGTACAGGTGTCGTCATGGTTCCTTACGCCCCTGCCTTGGTGACGGCCGCGTCGTCGCTCAGCGTCGCCTGTGCCGGGACGTCGAGCTGGCCGGTCTCGTGGAACTCCAGCTGGCGGCGGCGGTTGGCGATGATGCCCTCCGGCCGGAACCGCATCAGCAGGATCAGCGCGACGCCGAAGGCGAACAGCTCGTAGTTCTGCAGGAACTGGAGCTTCTCCGGGACCAGGTAGAGCACGCTGGCGCCGAGCAGCGGACCGCTGACGGTGCCCATGCCGCCGAGGACGACGGCGGCCAGCAGGAAGGCCGAGTTGGGCGGCGCGGCGCCGGCGAACTGGTACGGCTGCGGGTTCACGCTGTAGTTGACGTGCGCCATCACGGTGCCGGCGAGACCCGCGAGGGAGGCGCCGAGGGCGAAGGCGATCAGCTTGACGCGGAAGCCGTTGATGCCCATGGCGGTGGCGGCGGTCTCGTCCTCGCGGATGGCGATCCAGGAGCGGCCGATACGGGAGTCGGCGGCGCGGGTGAAGACGAGCACGACGATCGCCGTGACGATGAGCATTAGGAACAGGTAGTTGGCGAACCGGCCCAGACTGTGCCCGAGGACGTCGTGCGACTCGCCCAGGTTGAACCCGAAGATGTTCAGGTCCGGGATCTGGGTGATGCCGTTGGGGCCGCGGGTGATGTTCGGGCCGGAGGTGCCGTCCAGGTTGTTGACGGTGATCCGGAAGATCTCACCGAAGCCGAGCGTGACGATGGCCAGGTAGTCGCCGCGCAGCCGCAGCGTCGGGGCGCCGATCAGCACACCGAAGACCAGCGAGGCGGCCATGCCGGTGAGGGCCGCGGCCCAGAACGGGAAGTGCACGCCGGAGAACCGGGAGTACTCCGAGCCGGAGACCAGCGCGGCGGCGTAGGCGCCGACGCCGAGGAAGGCGACGTAACCGAGGTCGAGCAGGCCGGTCAGGCCGACCACGATGTTCAGGCCGAGGGCCACGGTGGCGAAGATCAGGATGTTCACGCCGACGTTGGCGTTGTGGTCGTCGCTCTGGGTGAACGGGAAGATCACGGCGGCGACGAAGGCGAGCGTCGAGGCGAACCCCTTGTGGTGTGCCGCGGTGGTCGCGAAGCGGTCGACGAGGCCGGTGTGCATCAGACCCCAGGCGGCGAAGACGAGCAGCAGCAGGTAGCCGATGAAGGTCTCGCTGGCGTCGTTGTCGATGCCGATGCCGTAGGAGAAGGCCAGCAGGCCGAGCGCGACGCCGACCGTGAGGACGATGCGCTCGGTGATCGGCGACGCCTTGCCGGCGGCGGGCAGCTGAGGCTTGGTCAGGTAGCCGCGGAAGCCGGTGCCGGGGGCCGGGTGGGGCAGCGCGAGGGCGCCGACGACGGGCAGCGCGGAGGCCGCCATCGCCACGTAGGCGCCCGGGTCGAGGTTGACCAGGCCGCCGAGGTCGACGGCGATGGCGATGCCGGTGAACCAGCAGACGGCGAACGCCGAGAGGGCGGTCAGGAAGACCGGGGAGGTGGCGCCCGCCGGGTTGAGCCAGCGCAGCCACTTGACGTCCCACAGGGTCAGCCCGAACAGCAGGGTGAGGGCGCCGCCCACGAGGGCGAGGATCTGCAGGCCGGCCGGGTAGCCGTAGACCGTCAGGTCGCCGGGGAAGTCGGACGTCCAGGTCCAGCTGAGGAAGGTGCTGGCGATGGTGCCGACGGCGCCCACGACGACGAGCAGCCGGGCGACGGACAGGGGCAGCGGGACGGGCCCGCGCTCCGGCGCCGCCGGGGAGATGGTGGTGGTCTCGGTCATGCTGCTCACGCCCTGTCCGCGACGCGTTCGCCGAGCAGACCCTGTGGTCTGAAGAGGAGGACCAGGATCAGCAGGACGAAGGCCCACACGGAGGCCCAGCCGCCGCCGCCGAGCTGCTGCATGCCGGGGATGTTGGCGATGTAGGCGGTGGCCATGGCCTCGGCGATACCGAGGACGAGGCCGCCGAGCATGGCGCCGTAGATGTTGCCGATGCCGCCGAGGACGGCCGCGGTGAACGCCTTCAGACCGGCGATGAAGCCCATGTCGTAGGAGACCGAGCCGTACTTGAGGCCGTAGGAGACACCGGCGACGGCCGCGAAGAAGCCGCCGATCGCGAAGGCGATGACGATGATGCGGTTGGTGTCGATGCCCATCAGCTGTGCGGTGTCCGGGTCCTGGGCGGTGGCCTGCATGGCGCGGCCGGTGCGGGAGAGCCGGACGAACAGGGCGAGGATCGCCATGCACAGCGGGGCGGCGATGATCAGGAAGATGTCACCGCTCTGCACGGTCACCGAGCCGATGTGCAGTGGGCCGAACGGGAGTTGCGGGAAGACCCGGGCGGTCTTGGCGTCGCCGCCGACGTGGTACCAGTTGAAGACCGCCTGCTGCAGCGCGAGCGACAGGCCGATCGCGGTGATCAGCGGCGCGAGGCGTGGTGCGCCGCGCAGCGGCCGGTAGGCGAAGCGTTCGGCACCGACGGCGATGAGGACGGAGACCAGGGCACCGCCGATGAGCATCGCCGGCAGGGCTACCCACATGGATATGCCGTCCGGCAGGAGAAGGTAGACCGTGAGGGCGCCGAAGCCTCCGGTCATGAAGATCTCGCCGTGGGCGAAGTTGATGAGCTGGACGATGCCGTACACCATCGTGTAGCCGATGGCGATCAGACCGTACATCGAGCCGAGGAACAGCCCGTTGGCCAGCTGCTGCGGCAGGGTGTTCACCGCATGGCCTCCATGTGGTGGGGAGAGTCAGGGGGGCGTAGAAGGCGGGCCGCGCGGTGACGGTTGGTCTGCGCCGCGCGGCCCTGGTGGTGCGATGTGCCGGTGTGACCGGTTACTTCGGCGTGGCCACGCCGCTCTGGACGGACTTCCACGCGCCGTTGACGACCTTGTAGACGGTCAGCTGCTTGTTCGTGGTGTCGCCGTACTGGTCGAACGAGATCTTGCCGGAGATGCCCTCGAAGGAGGTGCTCTGGACGGCGCTGACGATCTGCGAACGGGCGTCGGAGGGGACCTTGCCGTCCTTCACGACGGTGCCGACGGCCTTGATGATCGCGGTGGTGGCGTCGTAGGCGTACGAGCCGTAGGTGCCGTAGTCGCCGGGGTACTTCTTGGCCTTGTAGGTGGCCACGAAGTCCTTGGCGGCGGGCAGGGTGTCGACCGGGACGCCGATGGACGTGGCGAGGTCGCCCTCGGCGGACTTGCCGGCGGTCTTGATGTAGGTGTCGCTGAAGATGCCGTCGCCGCCGAACAGCGGGATGTTGGCGCCCGCGGCCTTGAGCTGCTTGGTCAGCACCTGGGCCTCGTCGTACTGGCCGCCGTAGTAGAGCAGGTCGGCGCCGGAGTTCTTGATCTTGGTGACCAGGGTGGAGAAGTCGCGGTCGCCGGTGTTGACGTGGTCGGTCCCGATGACCTTGCCGCCCTGCTTGACGAACTGCTCCTGGAAGATCTTGGAAAGACCGGCGCCGTAGGTCTGCTTGTCGTCGACGACGAAGGCCTTCTTCTTCTTGGCGCCGTTGTAGGCGTAGTCCGCCGCGTAGGCGCCCTGCAGGGCGTCCGTGGTGGCGGTGCGGAAGTACGTCTTGAACGGGCGGGACGGGCTGGTCTGCCAGTTCTTGCCCATGGTCAGCTCGGGGTTGGTGTTCGACGGCGAGATCTCCACCAGGTTGGCGGTGGCGAAGACCTGCTGCATCTGCGTGGCCACACCGGAGTTGAGCGGGCCGACGACGCCGAGCACGTTCTTGTCGGAGACGAGCTGGGTGGCGTTCTGCTGGCCGGTGGCCGGAATCGCCTTGTCGTCCAGAGCCTTGATCTTGAAGGTGACGCCCGGGACGGTCTTGTTCTTGTTGGCGTCGTCGACGGCGATCTGGGCGCCGTACTGGATGCCGAGACCCGTCGCGGAGTTCTGGCCGGTCAGCGGGGCATCGACGCCGATCGTGACCGTCACGTTGCCGCTGTCGCCGCCCTTGCTGTCGCTGTCGCGGGAGCCGCAGGCGGTGAGGGTCAGGGCTCCGGTGGTCAACACCGAGGTAAGAATCACCAGAGAACGCGTTCGCACAATCGATCCTTTCCGCGGGCAGCACGCATCCCTCGCAGGGAACGACGAGCGCCGCGCCGGTACCGAACTCCCCATGGAGCGGTGACTGGCCGTGACTCTAAGCGCGGGTGAGGAACGTGGAGGAGGTCTTGTCGAAGGCTGTGACGCTCTTGTTATGACACGAGGTAATGCAGAGCGGTACAGGGTGGGGGGAAAGCAGGAATTGAGCCCGATTCGCCCCGTCCGCATTCTGAGAACCTGCAGGACCCGGCGTGATCCGTTCAGGTGTCTCGGCGGTTTTGGACATGACGCCCAACCGTTGCTGTGGGCGACTTCCGGGGCGGGCGGGAGACGCGTCGCGCCCCGGGAACTGGGGTGGAACAGCGAATGCGGATTACACGCGTATTACGTAGAGTTACGCCGGGGAAAGAAAGTCAAGCCTTCGGAAGTTTTTCGCATTTCTCGCCGCCGGGCGCGGGTACGGGCGGGGCGCGCCGGGGGGACGGGGCTGCCGGGCGTCGTTCTCTTACCGGGCGGAGCGCCGGCCCCGGCTCGCGGTGCCGAGGCCCCTCGCCCGCCGAACTGCCCGCCTGCCGAGGCCTTTCTGCCGAGGCCTCTCGCCCCGCCGCGGCGCCGGTCAGGCGCCGGTGCCCCGGAGTTGGGCCCCGTCGGCCGGGCGCACGTCACGCAGCAGGCAGGTGAGGCGGGCGGTGCACACCCGGCGGCCCTCCTCGTCGCTGACCACGATCTCGTACGTCGCCGTCGAGCGCCCCTGGTGGACGGGCGTGGCCACACCCGTGACCAGGCCGGAGCGGACCCCGCGGTGGTGCGTGCAGTTCAGGTCGACCCCGACCGCGATCTTCGAACTGCCGCCGTGCAGCATCGAACCGACCGAACCGAGGGTCTCCGCCAGCACCGCGCTGGCACCGCCGTGCAGCAGCCCGTACGGCTGGGTGTTGCCCTCCACCGGCATGGTGCCGACGACCCGGTCCGCCGAGGCCTCCACGATCTGCACGCCCATGCGGTTGCCCAGGTGGCCGGCCGAGAACAGGGCCTGCAGGTCGACGCCGAGCGAGGCGTACTCGTCGATGACCTCCTGCGGGAACTTCACGTGCTGCTGCTCGCCCATGGGCCGGCTCCGTTCGTCGTGCGGCTGACTCGATCCTGAGCAAACGCTCAGTGGGCCGCCGATTCTTCCAGACGCGCTGAGCGGGCGCTCAGACGGCGGCCGTCGGCTGCTGCGCCCCGCTCTCCAGACGGACCACCACGGACTTGCTGGCCGGGGTGTTGCTGGTGTCCGCGGTCGCGTCGAGCGGCACCAGCACATTGGTCTCCGGGTAGTACGCGGCCGCGCAGCCACGGGCGGTCGGGTAGTGCACCACCCGGAAGCCGGGCGCCCGGCGCTCCACGCCGTCCTTCCACTCGCTGACCAGGTCCACGTACGACCCGTCGGCCACGCCCAGCAGCCGGGCGTCCTCCGGATGCACCAGGACCACCCGGCGGCCGTTCCGGATGCCGCGGTACCGGTCGTCCAGGCCGTAGATCGTGGTGTTGTACTGGTCGTGCGAGCGCAGCGTCTGCAACAGCAGCCGCCCCTCGGGCAGTTCGGGGTACTCGACCGGAGCCGCCGTGAAGTTCGCCTTGCCGGTGGCCGTCGGGAAACGGCGCTCGTCGCGCGGGGCGTGCGGAAGCGCGAAACCGCCGGGGCGCGCCACGCGCGCGTTGAAGTCGTCGAAACCGGGGATCACGCGCGCGATGCGGTCCCGGATCGACGCGTAGTCCCTCTCGAACTCCTCCCACGGCGTACGGCTGCTGTCGCCGAGCACCCGGCGGGCCAGCCGGCACACGATCGCCGGCTCCGACAGCAGGTACGGGCTCGCGGGCTCCAGACGGCCGCGCGAGGCGTGCACCATGCCCATCGAGTCCTCGACGGTGACGAACTGCTCGCCACCGCCCTGCAGATCGCGCTCGGTCCGGCCGAGCGTCGGCAGAATCAGCGCCCGCGCGCCCGTGACGACGTGCGAGCGGTTGAGCTTCGTCGACACGTGCACGGTCAGCCGGGCCCGCCGCACGGCCGCCTCGGTGACCTCGGTGTCGGGGGTGGCCGCGACGAAGTTGCCCCCCATCGCGAAGAAGACCTTCGCCTCGCCGTCGCGCAGCGCGCGGATCGCCCGGACGACGTCGAAGCCGTGCTCGCGCGGGGGCGCGAAACCGAACTCCTTCTCCAGGGCGTCCAGGAAGGCGGGGGCCGGCCGCTCGAAGATGCCCATCGTGCGGTCGCCCTGTACGTTCGAATGGCCGCGGACCGGGCACACGCCCGCGCCGGTGCGGCCGATGTTGCCGCGCAGCAGCAGGAAGTTGACGACCTCGCGGATGGTCGGCACCGAGTGCTTGTGCTGGGTGAGGCCCATCGCCCAGCAGACGATGGTGCGCTGCGAGGCGAGCACCAGGCGCAGCGCCTCCTCGATCTCCGCACGGGTGAGGCCGGTGGCGGTCAGCGTCTCGTGCCAGTCGGCGGCGCGGGCGGCCTCGGCGAACTCCTCGAACCCGTGGGTGTGCTCCCTGACGAACTCCTCGTCGACCGCGCCCTCCGTCTCCAGGACGAGCTTGTTGAGGAGCCGGAACAGGGCCTGGTCGCCGCCGATGCGGATCTGCAGGAACAGGTCGGTGAGGGCGGCGCCCCTGAGCATGCCCTGGGGGGTCTGCGGGTTCTTGAACCGCTCCAGGCCGGCCTCCGGGAGCGGATTGACGCTGATGATCTTCGCGCCGTTGGCCTTGGCCTTCTCCAGGGCGGAGAGCATCCGGGGGTGGTTGGTGCCCGGGTTCTGCCCGGCGACGATGATCAGGTCGGCCTTGTACAGGTCCTCCAGCAGGACGCTGCCCTTGCCGATGCCGATCGTCTCGCTCAGCGCCGAGCCCGAGGACTCGTGGCACATGTTCGAGCAGTCCGGCAGGTTGTTGGTGCCGAGCTCGCGCGCGAAGAGCTGGTACAGGAACGCGGCCTCGTTGCTGGTCCGGCCCGAGGTGTAGAAGACGGCCTCGTGGGGTGAGCCGAGGGCGGCGATCTCCTCGCCGATGATGTCGAAGGCGCGCTCCCAGCTGACCGGCTCGTAGTGCTCGGCGCCCTCGGCGAGGTACATGGGGTGGGTGAGCCGCCCCTGCTGGCCGAGCCAGTAACCGCTGCGGTGGTGCAGGTCGGCGACCGAGTGCGCCGCGAAGAACTCGGGCGTCACCCGGCGGAGGGTGGCCTCCTCGGCCACCGCCTTGGCCCCGTTCTCGCAGAACTCGGCCGTGTGCCGGTGCTCGGGCTCCGGCCAGGCGCAGCCGGGGCAGTCGAAGCCGTCCTTCTGGTTCACCCGCAGCAGCGTCAGCGCGGTGCGCTTCACGCCCATCTGCTGCTGGGCGATGCGCAGGGTGTGCCCGATCGCGGGCAGCCCCGCGGCCGCGTGCTTCGGCTCCGCGACCTGCGGCGCGTCCTGGACCGGATCCCCCTTGGGCGGCTTCGTCGCCATCGCACGCTCTCCCTCTACACCGGCACGACTGCCCTGCGCCCCCGATCCTCGCACGCGCCACCGACAACGACCGAGCACGGGCCCCCGCCACAACCCAAAGCCGCCGCCTCGCCGCGCCCCCTGCTCCCAAGCCGCCGCACGTTCTACCCGCCGCCGCGGCGATCAGCCACGACGGCGGTGTCCGGCGGTGCCTGGCTCGGCGCACCGTGCCCGGCAGGGCCGCACGCCTCCCGCACCTCGCCCGGCATGGGCCGCGCCCTTCCGGCGCGCTCCCGGCTCACCTCGCCCCCTGCTTCGAAGCCGCCGCACGTTCTACCCGCCGCCGCGGCGATCAGCCACGACGGCGGTGTCCGGCGGTGCCTGGCTCGGCGCACCTCCGGCCGTCGGCCCTCACTGTCAGTGCGGCGTGGCAGGATCGGGGGCGTGGCAGAGACAGCAGCGAAGCAGACCGACAAGACCCCCGGCGGTACCCGTCCCCGGCTGATGCTCATGGACGGGCACTCGCTGGCCTACCGCGCGTTCTTCGCGCTGCCCGCGGAGAACTTCACGACCGCGACGGGCCAGCCGACGAACGCGATCTACGGCTTCGCGTCGATGCTGGCCAACACCCTGCGTGACGAGGCGCCCACGCACTTCGCGGTGGCGTTCGACGTCTCCCGCAAGACCTGGCGCTCCGAGGAGTTCACCGAGTACAAGGCGAACCGCTCCAAGACCCCGGACGAGTTCAAGGGCCAGGTCGAGCTGATCGGCGAGCTGCTCGACGCCATGCACGCCCAGCGCTTCGCCGTCGAGGGCTTCGAGGCCGACGACATCATCGCCACCCTCGCCACCCAGGCCGAGGCCGAGGGCTTCGAGGTCCTGATCGTCACCGGCGACCGCGACTCCTTCCAGCTGGTGACCGAGCACACCACGGTCCTCTACCCGACCAAGGGCGTCTCCGAGCTGACCCGGTTCACCCCGGAGAAGGTCTTCGAGAAGTACGGCTTGACGCCCGCCCAGTACCCCGACTTCGCCGCCCTGCGCGGCGACCCGTCCGACAACCTCCCCGGCATCCCCGGCGTCGGCGAGAAGACCGCCGCCAAGTGGATCAACCAGTTCGGCTCCTTCGCCGAGCTGGTGGAGCGCGTCGACGAGGTGAAGGGCAAGGCCGGCCAGAACCTCCGCGACCACCTGGAGTCGGTCAAGCTCAACCGCCGGCTCACCGAGCTGGAGCGCGGCGTGGAGCTGCCGAAGTCGGTCGCGGACCTGGCGCGCGCGCCGTACGACCGCAAGAGCGTCGCGATGATCCTGGACACCCTGGAGATCCGCAACCCCTCGCTGCGCGAGCGGCTCTACGCCGTCGATCCCGGCGCCGAGGAGGCCGAGTCCACGCCGATCACCGAGGCCGGCGTGGAGGTCGACGGCTCCGTCCTCAGCACCGGCGAGCTGACCGGCTGGCTCGCCGAGCACGGCACCGGGCCGCTGGGCATCGCCACCGTCGACACCTGGGCGCTCGGCACCGGCTCGGTCGCCGAGGTCGCCCTGGCCGCGGCCGGCGGAGCGGCGGCCTGGTTCGACCCGGCGGAACTCGACGAGGCCGACGAGAACGCGTGGGCGGCCTGGCTGGCCGACGCCGCCCGGCCCAAGGTCCTGCACAACGCCAAGGGCGCCATGCGGGTCTTCGCCGAGCACGGCTGGACCGTCGAGGGCGTCAGCATGGACACCGCGCTCGCGGCCTACCTGGTCAAGCCCGGCCGTCGCTCCTTCGACCTCGACGCGCTGTCCATGGAGTACCTGCACCGCGAGCTGGCCCCCGCCGCCGCGGCCGACGGCCAGCTGGCGTTCGGCGCGGACGACGGGGCCGAGGCCGAGGCGCTGATGATCCAGGCCCGCGCGATCCTCGACCTCGGCGAGGCCTTCGAGGAGCGCCTGGCGGAGGTCGGCGCGGCGGACCTGCTCCGTGACATGGAGCTGCCCACCTCCGTCCTGCTCGCCCGGATGGAGCGGAACGGCATCGCGGCGGACCGCGCGCACCTCGAAGCGATGGAGCAGATGTTCGCGGGCGCGGTGCAGCAGGCCGTGAAGGAGGCGCACGCGGCGGCCGGCCACGAGTTCAACCTGGGCTCGCCCAAGCAGCTCCAGGAGGTCCTCTTCGGCGAACTGGCCCTGCCGAAGACGAAGAAGACCAAGACCGGGTACACCACCGACGCCGACGCCCTCGCCTGGCTCGCCGGCCAGACCGACAACGAACTGCCGGTGATCATGCTCCGGCACCGCGAGCAGGCCAAGCTGCGGGTCACGGTCGAGGGCCTGATCAAGACCGTAGCCGCCGACGGCCGTATCCACACCACCTTCAACCAGACGGTCGCCGCGACCGGCCGGCTCTCCTCGACCGACCCGAACCTCCAGAACATCCCGGTCCGCACCGACGAGGGCCGGGCGATCCGCCGGGGCTTCGTCGTCGGCGAGGGCTTCGAGTCGCTGATGACCGCCGACTACAGCCAGATCGAGCTGCGCGTGATGGCCCACCTCTCCGAGGACGAGGGCCTGATCGAGGCGTTCACCTCCGGGGAGGACCTGCACAACACGGTCGCCTCCCAGGTGTTCGACGTCGACCGCTCGGCCGTCGACGCGGAGATGCGCCGCAAGATCAAGGCGATGTCGTACGGACTGGCCTACGGCCTGTCGGCGTTCGGCCTCTCCCAGCAGCTGAACATCGACGCGGGCGAGGCGCGGGTCCTGATGGACACGTACTTCGAGCGGTTCGGCGGGGTCCGCGACTACCTGCGCCGGGTCGTCGACGAGGCGCGTGCCACCGGTTACACGGCGACGCTCTTCGGGCGCCGCCGCTACCTCCCCGACCTCAACAGCGACAACCGCCAGCGCCGGGAGGCGGCCGAGCGGATGGCGCTCAACGCGCCCATCCAGGGCACGGCCGCGGACATCGTGAAGATCGCCATGCTGAGGGTGGACGGCGCGCTGCGCGAGGCGGAACTGAAGTCCCGCATGCTCCTCCAAGTCCACGACGAAATCGTCCTGGAGATCGCCCCCGGCGAGCGTGACCGGGTCGAGTCCCTCCTGCGCGCCCAGATGTCCACCGCGGTCCACCTCAGAGCCCCCCTGGACGTCTCGGTGGGCGTGGGCCCGGACTGGGAGTCAGCAGCGCACTAGCCGCCGGCGCGAAAGCCGACGGGGGGGCGCTGCAGAGGGGGCCGACAGCGAGCGTGCTGCGAGGGTTGCCGACGGTGGCGCGCTGCCCAGAGGGCTGACAGTGGGCCCGCTGTGAAGGGGCCGACAGGGGGCGCTGGTCCTTTCCTGCGGTTCTTCCGTCGCCGTTTCTCTCTCCGCCGCAGTGGTGCTCAGCCACGGCGGCGGCTCGCGGCGGTGCCGGACCCACGCGCGCTGTTCGGCACCGCCGGAAAGCGCCTGGCGGGCTGCGCGCCGTTGCGGCGGGGGAAAGAAGAGGGGGCGGCGCCCCGTCACTCGCGTGGCCCCCGCCGGAACGCCCCGGGCGCCGCCACCGGCAAGGATGCGGCCATGGGTATACGTATGGTTCACCGCCGGACGCCCCAGAGCAGGCCCTGGGCCAAGGCTCGTTCCGCCTCTGCCACCGCACAGGTCACGGCGTCCTCGTCGGCCCCGGCCCAGGCGGCCGGCGCCAGTTCCGCCCGCATCCCCGCCGACCTCGTCGTCACCGTGCGCCGAACGGCCACCCGTCTCCGCCGCAGGCTCCGCGCCCGCCTCGATCTGCGTCAGTGGCTCGACCTGGCCCGCAGCTACCTCGCGCTGCTCCTCACCGCGCTCCCCGGCCCCCGCCGCCCCCGCACCATGTCCGTGTTCGTGGCGAGCCTCACCGAACGGCGAACGGACTCCGCCGCACGGCTGCGGCCACCGGAGCCGGACGCCACACCCTGACCGCCACGGCGTAGCCCACCACCCCGAGGAGCAGCCCCGCGCCCGCTCCGAACAGCAGCGGGGGAAGCAGCTCCCAGGGCTTCGCGACCGCCCCCCAGTAGGCCCACCATCGCACCGCCCGGAGCATCGCCGCCAGCAGGACGCAGCCGGCCATCCCGCTCACGGCCCACCACCGGTCCCGTACCGACAGCAGTGGCACCCCCACCGGCTCCCCGGCCGTCGCCGTCGCCGGCGCCCGCCGCACCGCGCGGACCGCGAACACCGCGAGCACGGCCGCACCCACCACCGAACTGCCGTACTGGAGCAGGGTGTAGAGCGGCAGGCCCGCAACGTTCCGGCCGATCGCCGGGATCAGCCGCGTCCCCCATCGGTCGTGGTGCGTGAACGCGTCCCAGACCACATGGGTGAGCGCGCCGAGCACGGCGGACACGTACCACCACGCAGCCGGCCGCAGCCCGCCGCGCGCGCGTGGCGCCCCGCAGCGCAGCAGCGCGGCCGCTCGCCCCTGCCGGGCGCGGGGCGCGAGGGCCACGAGCGGTTCCCGGACCAGCAGCCACAGCGCCACCAGGGCCCAGGAGAAGAGCACGTCGACGGTGAACACACCGGTGAAGGAGTGCGTGAACTCGCCGAACTCCATCGCACCCGGCACCACGCCCGCCGCGTAGTAGGTGAGGTCGGGGGAGAAGGACCCTGCGACGAGCACCGCCGGCACCAGCCGTCCCCGTCCCGTCCCGTCCCCGCGCACGGCGGGCAGCACGGCGGCGGCGTGGCTGAGCGTGAACGGCATCCGGAACCCCCTGGAACAGTCGTCGGCCGGAGCGCCGAACAAGTGATCGCGTACGGCAAGTATCCGCCACGCCACCCTCGTTCAACGGGAGATGGCCAACTGGTGAAAACCGGGCACCGGTGGGTGTCCGTGGCAAGGAAGTTGTCGTAGGGTCGCCTGGGTCGCCGCCCGGCGTGCACGGCCGGACGCACTACCTCACCACGCGAAAGAGGTAACAAGAGGCAACCACAGCACCGGGTCGACCGTCCCATCAGGGGCGAGCAGACAGTCGGAGACGGGCGCTCAGAAGGCGCCCAGGGGAGGGGTTCACCTTATGGCGGCGCAATTCGGCAGGCGGCTGCGCAAGGGAGCGGCGACGACCGCCGCGGCCGCGTTGGCGGTAGCGGCACTGTCCGCGTCCCAGGCGCCGGGCGCCACGACCGGAGTCACGGGCAGACAGGCCAACGCCGGCGCCAGCACCTCCGTGCCCGACGGGACCGACGGGGCGGGCGCGGCCGGTGCCACCGGCGACTCGCCGTACTACACGGACCTGCCGCCGCTCAACAGCCCGAACCCCAGCACGAGCCCCACCGTCACCTCGCCGAGCATCGGCACCGCCGTCTCCCGGGGCGCGGCCGAGGCCGGCATACCGGCCACCGTCCTGGACGCCTACAAGAAGGCCGAGGCGGAACTGCGCGCTTCCAAGCCCGGCTGCAACCTGCCCTGGCAGCTGCTCGCCGCCATCGGCAAGGTGGAGTCCGGCCAGGCCCGCGGCGGTGACGTGGACGCCGAGGGCAACACCCTGCACCGGATCCTCGGCCCCCAGCTCGACGGCAACGGCTTCGCCCTCATCCCGGACACCGACGGCGGCAAGTACGACGGCAACAGCGAGTACGACCAGGCCGTCGGCCCCATGCAGTTCATCCCGTCGACCTGGGCGTGGGCGGGCCGCGACGGCAACGGCGACGGCGTCAAGGACCCCAACAACGTCTACGACGCGGCGCTCGCCGCCGGCCACTACCTGTGCCGCAACGGCTGGGACCTGTCCGTCCAGGCCGACATGAACAGCGCGATCCTCAGCTACAACGACTCGCAGGCCTACCTCAACCTGGTCATGTCCTGGTACGAGTACTACCGCAAGGGCACCTACTCGGTCCCGGACGGCACCGGCACGCTGCCGCACCACCGCAGCGACGGCTCGCCCGGTTCCGGTTCCGGCTCGGGGTCCGGGTCCGGCTCCGGCTCCCACGGCTCCACGCAGCAGCCCGGCAAGAGCATGCCGAACCCCCACGAGCCCACACCGGGCACCCCGAGCACGACGCCGAGCCTGCCGCCCACGGCCACCGACACCGTGGACCACCTGGAGGACGCGGGCACGGGCACCGGCACGCTCACGGCGATGGCCGGCGACGCGTTCGCCCAGCAGATCAGCATCCGCGCGGAGACCAAGGCCGACCGGATCGTCGCCAAGGTCCGGGTCCGCTTCACCATTGTCGGGGACACGGACGCGACCTTCGCCGGCGGCGAGAGCGCCGCCACGGTCGTCACCGACAGCAAGGGCATCGCCCTCGCCCCGGCCCTCCAGGCCGGCGAGAAGACCGGTGACTTCACGGTGCACGCCGCCGTGGTGGGCCGCGCGGCCAAGGGCGTCGACTACGACGCGACCGTCACCGCGCGCGCCGCCGACACCCTCGCCCTCGTCGACACCACCGCGCTGACCTGCACGCCGGGCGGCGAGTTCGCCGACCAGGTGCAGGCGAAGGCCACCTACAAGGGCGCCGCCGCCGGCAAGGTCGCCGCCACCGCCACGCTCGTCAAGTCGGCGGACGACGCCGGCGAGAACGACAAGGGCCCGTACTTCAAGGACGCGAACGGCAACGCCGTCCGTACCCTCACGGACCTGCAGACGGACGCCGACGGCCTGCTGACGCTGCCCAAGCTGTACGCGGACGACACCACCGGCACGTTCCTGCTCCGCATCACCACCACCGGCGGCGCGACGCTCACCGTCGACCTGACGGTCGCCGCGGCCGACGCCTCGTCCAACCCGTCACCGAGCCCCTCGCCCTCCCCGAGCGCCTCCGCGTCGGCTTCGGCCTCCGCTTCCCCGAGCGCCTCCGCCACGTCCTGATCCACGGTCGTTCGGCCGCCGAGGGGCCCCCACCCCGGCGCCCGGGGGGGCCGCCCGCGGCGGGCGACCGCGGTTTAAA
>NZ_JBFAXI010000038.1:17115-84452 GCF_040680735.1 Streptomyces sp. NPDC051987
CGGCGGCCCGCCGGGGGGGCTGGGGCCGCGGGGCCCGCCGGCCCAGCCCCCCGGCCCTCCTCCGGGCTGCTCCGCCGCGGGGGGCGCCCCCCCGCCCCGCGGGGCGGGCGCCCGGGCCGCCGAACGACCTGTTCTCATCTCACCCTCCCGTTGCTACGGTGCCCGGACCTGACGCTCCATCAGGAGACCGCCGTCCGCAGGGAGGACCCGCATGCGCGCCCTGATCGCCGCCGCGACCGGTCTCGTCCTCGCGGTCGCCCTGGTCGTGACGGTCGGCGCCATGGGGTCGCCGACCGGCGAGACGTCCCCGAAGCCGCTGCTCACGACGGTGCCCGCACACCCGTAACCGCCGCCCCGGGAGGCCGAGATGCGCCGCAAGGCCAGCCTGGTCCTGCTCGCCTGTGCCGTGTTCTTCGCGACACTGTCCCCGATGCTGCGCTGGTACGCCTTCCCACGGCTCGCCAAGATCCCGGCGAACCAGTACCAGGACGTGGTCCTGGTGGCGAAGAACGCCACGCTCCTCGACTACGGCACCATGAAGGCGAAGAAGGTCCCCCAGGTCACCATCGTCCAGACCCTCAGGGGCGACGTGGCGGCCGCGAAGAAGATCGAGCAGACGGCCGGCCGGGACGTCGTCGTCTGGGACGGCCTGTCCTACGTCCAGGGGCCCGACGGCAAGATGGTCTCCGAGATCCCCGAGCGCTACATCTTCGACGCCCACAGCCAGGAACCCGTGCACGCCACCGGGGAGATGGTCGACGGCGACCCGGTGAAACGGGACGGCATCGAGTTCAAGTTCCCGTTCCTGACCGAGAAGCGGGACTACGAGTACTTCGACGCGCAGACCCGCACCTCCGCCCCCATCCACTACAAGGGGACGCGGACCTTCCGGGGCCTCGCGGTCTACTACTTCGAGCAGACCGTCCCGTGGACCAAGGTCTCCCTGCCCAAGAAGATGCCGGTGCAGGGCATCACCCCGGAGTCGGTCGCCAGGACCGGCACGACCCGCTGGTACACCACCGTCCGCAGGTTCTGGGTCGAGCCGGTCACCGGGGCGCCCGTCTACGGCGAGGAGATCCACAAGGAGGAGCTGCGCGGCGGCACCCTGCTCGGCGGCCGGGCCAAGGTGACCGCCTTCGCCGGCGACGTGAAGATGCGCGAGGACTTCACCGAGCACACGGTCGCGCTGGTCAAGCACAACCGCACGATCGTCCTGATGCTGACCTCCTACCTCCCCTGGGGGTTCCTGTCCCTCGGCATCGCGCTGCTCGCCCTCTCCCTCTGCCTGGAGGCCCGCGACCGCCGCCCGGGGGACCCGGCGCCGCTCGGCACAGCGGTCCCGGAGCCGGTCAGCGTCTGAGCCGCGCGTTGGTGTGCCGGGTCGGCTCGGCGGCGGCGGGGTCCTCGGGCCAGGGATGCTTCGGATACCGCCCGCGCAGCTCGGCCCGCACGCCCTTGTAGCCGTCCCGCCAGAACGAGGCGAGGTCGGCGGTGACGGCGGCGGGCCGTCCGGCCGGTGACAGCAGATGCACCAGCACCGGGACACCGGCCACCGTGGGCGACTGCTGCAGCCCGAACATCTCCTGCACCTTCACGGCGAGCACCGGCTGTTCCGGATTCCCGTAGTCGACCCGGATCCGCGACCCGCTCGGTACGACGATCCGCTCCGGCGCCAGCTCGTCCAGCCGGCCGGCCTCCCCGCCCGCCCACGGCAGCAGCCGCCGCAGTGCCTCCCCGACGTCGATCCGCCCGAGATCGGCCCGCCGCCGGGCCCGGCCCAGCTCCGGCTCCAGCCAGGCGTCCACGCGCGCGTGCAGCGCGTCGTCGGACACGTCCGGCCAGGGCGCACCGAGACGCAGGTGCAGGAAGGCGAGCCGCTGCCGCAGCACGACGGCGTCGGGCGTCCACCGCAGGAGACCGAGCCCTTCGCGCCGCAGCCCGTCGAGCAGCGCCCCGCGTACCAGGGCCGGATCGGCGTCCCGCACCGGCCGCACCGCGAGTTCGATCGCCCCGAGCCGCTCCACGCGCCTGGCGACGACGTCACCGTCGGCCCAGTGCACCTCGTCCCGCTCGTCCAGCAGTGCTCCGGCCGCCACGCGCGCGATCTCCTCGTCCACGGCCGCCGCGAGCTGCACACGCGCGTGCCCCTTCCCGAGCGGCCGGTCGGCGACGGCCACGGCGAGCCAGGGCGTGGACCGTAGGGCCGAGTCCTCCCGGAGTTCGGCACGGGTCCCGGAGACCATGAGCCAGGAGCCGCCGTCCGCCCGGCCGACCCGCTCCGGAAAGGCGAGGGCGGCGACGAACCCGGCGACCTGATCGTCGGGAGCGCCCGGACCGAGTCCGGCCTCGTCCGCCGGCCGGCCGTCATGGGCGGCCGGGTGGGCCGTGTCGTCGAAGACGGCCCGCAGCCGGCGGACCTCCGCACGCCACCTCCCGGAGTAGGCGTCACCCCCACGCCGCACCCTGCGCAGAGCAGCGCCCAGGTCGTCCCCGTACTCGCGAGGAACCTCCTCGCTCAACAGGGCGACCGCCTCCGTGGCCCGCTCCACACCCACCACCGCGGCACCGTCCACCAGCGCCCGCCCCAGCCGGGGATGCAACCCCAGCCGCGCCAACCGCACCCCCCTCCCCGTGGGCCGGCCGACGGCGTCGACCGCCCCGACCGCCGTCAGCAGCTCCCGCGCCGCCCCCATCGCTCCGCCCGGCGGTGGGTCCAGCAGCGCCAGCCCCGTGGCGTCGGGATCGCCCCAGCAGGCCGTCTGGAGGGCGAACGCGGTCAGGTCGGCCACCTTGATCTCCGGTGCCGGAAAGGCCGTCAGGCGGGCGTCCTCCGCCTCGGACCAGCACCGGTAGACCACCCCGGGCGCCTCACGCCCGGCGCGCCCCGCGCGCTGCCGCCCGGCCGCGCGTGACGCCCGTACCGTCGTCAGAGCGCTCAACCCGCGCGCGTGGTCGACCCGCGGCTCCCGCGCGAGCCCGGAGTCGACCACCACCCGGACGCCCGGGACGGTCAGCGAGGACTCCGCCACCGAAGTGGTGAGGACCACCCGGCGCCGCGCCCCGGGCGCCAGCACCGCGTCCTGCACGGCCGCCGGGGCCCTGCCGTGCACCTGGAGCACGTCCACGTCCCCCGGATCGCCCAATCCGCCCGCCACGCGCGCGATCTCGCCCACGCCCGGCAGGAAGCACAGCACGTCCCCGTCCCGCTCGGCCAGGGCCCGTCGCACCACCGACACCACGTGCGCCAGCAGCGCCGGGTCGACGCGCGTCCCGTGCGGCGGCCGCACCGGACGCGCCGGCGGCGCCCACACCACGTCCACGGGGTGCGACACGCCGTCCGCCTCGACCACCGGCGCGTCGCCCAGGAGCCGGGCCCAGCCCGCGGCGTCCGTCGTCGCCGACGCGGCGACCAGGCGCAGCTCCGGCCGCAGGGTCTCCCGCACGTCCAGGAGGAAGGCCGCCACCGTGTCGGCGTCCAGATGGCGTTCGTGACACTCGTCGAGGATCACCACGTCGACGCCGGACAGCTCCTGGTCACGCTGCAGACGCTGCAGCAGCACGCCGGTCGTGACGACCTCCACGCGCGCGTGGCGCCCCACGACCCGTTCGCCGCGCACGGTGTAGCCGATGCTCCGCCCGGTCTGCTCGCCGAGCAGCCAGGCCATCCGGCGGGCCGCCGCGCGGGCGGCGATCCGGCGCGGCTCGGCCACCACCACCCGCCGGGCGGGCCCTTCGCCCAGCAGCCCGGCCAGCGCCAGCGGCACCAGCGTCGTCTTGCCGGTGCCGGGCGGTGCCACCAGGACGGCGGTGCCCCGCCCGTCCAGGGCGTCGCGCAGACCGGGCAGGGCCTGCCGGACGGGCAGCGCGTCGAGGGCGTCGTAACGGATCACCCACCCAGTGTCGTACGCGGCCGAAGGCGCCTCGCACGCGCGCGTGCGGTGTCAAGGCGCCCGCCCTGTTCCCACCGGGCGTCCCGACCCGCCGGACGCCCCATCGACGGCCGCGCGGTGCGGCCGCCCGCGCAGCCCCGTCAGCCCCGCCGGCCCGTCCGTCCCGCTGCTCCTCAGTCCCGCTCGCACACGAAGATCGCCGTACCCGGGACGAGACGTCCCCGCAGCGGGGACCAGCCGCCCCACTCGGAGGTGTTCCAGGCCGGCCACTCCGGCTCCACCAGGTCGACCAGCCGGAAACCGGAGGAGGCGATGTCCCGCACCCGGTCGCCGAGCGTGCGGTGGTGCTCCACGTACACCGCGCGGCCGTCCTCGCCCTGCTCGACGTACGGCGTCCGGTCGAAGTAGGACGCGGAGACCGAGAGCCCCTCGGGGCCGGGCTCGTCCGGGAACGCCCAGCGGATCGGGTGCGTCACCGACCAGACGAACCGCCCGCCCGGCCGCAGCACCCGCCGGACCTCGCGCAGCACCAGGCGCGGATCCGCGACGAAGGGAAGCGCGCCGTACGCCGAGCACGCCAGGTCGAAGGACGCGTCCGCGAAGGGCAGCGCCCCCGCGTCGGCGCACACCAGGGGAAACGATCCGCCGATGCGCAGCGCGTGCTGGAGCTGGCGGTGCGAGATGTCCAGGGCGACCGGCCGGGCGCCCTGCGCGGCCAGCCACCGCGAGCACTGGGCCGCGCCGGCGCCGATCTCCAGGACGTCCTTGCCCTTCAGCTCCTCCGGCGGGCCCAGCAGCTCCGCCTCCACCTCGTCGAGGCCCTCGGGCCCCCACACGAAACGGTCGTCGCCGAGGAACGTGCCGTGCTCGACCTGGTACTCGTCGGCGTTGCGGTCCCACCAGCCCCGGTTGGCCCGGCTGCTCTCCGCGACCCCGGCGGCACGCCGGGTGGCTTCGGGTTCGGCCTCGGCGCCGGTCGCCGTACCGGCCTCGGCGAGGTCGAAAGAATCGGGCTCTTGGATGATCGGCTCCCTCGTCGTACTCTTCCGTGCAACCCGTCACGGGTGTGTCACGGAGGAGGTCTCTCAGGCGTACGTGGCCTGGTGGGACGTTTCTTGTGCCGGGTATGCGGCGATCCGCCCCGGGTGTGCGCCTTCGCGCATTGACCCTGCCCGGCTGCCCCCGTATGCTACAAGTTGCGCTGCGGGCCTGCGCACCTCAGACGTAGCAGGCTGCGCTCGCATCTGTTGTATGTCCCCTCGGTTTTCGAGGCGCCACCACTGGTTTCATGTGGCGCTTCCTTGGCTGTCCGGCTTCATCAGAGCGAAACGGGCTCCCGGCGTAAGCAGTACCTACGACTTCAATGTCCGTACCGGAGCCCTTTCCCACATGACGAGCAGCACCGAGACCACCGCCACCACCCCGCAGGTAGCGGTCAACGACATCGGTAACGAGGAAGCCTTCCTCGCAGCGATCGACGAGACGATCAAGTACTTCAACGACGGCGACATCGTCGACGGCGTCATCGTGAAGGTCGACCGGGACGAGGTCCTGCTCGACATCGGTTACAAGACCGAAGGTGTCATCCCGAGCCGCGAGCTCTCGATCAAGCACGACGTCGACCCCAACGAGGTCGTCGCCGTCGGTGACGAGATCGAGGCCCTGGTCCTCCAGAAGGAGGACAAGGAAGGCCGCCTGATCCTCTCGAAGAAGCGCGCCCAGTACGAGCGTGCCTGGGGCACCATCGAGAAGATCAAGGAAGAGGACGGCATCGTCACCGGTACCGTCATCGAGGTCGTCAAGGGTGGTCTCATCCTCGACATCGGCCTCCGCGGCTTCCTCCCGGCCTCCCTGGTCGAGATGCGCCGCGTCCGCGACCTCCAGCCCTACGTGGGCAAGGAGCTCGAGGCGAAGATCATCGAGCTGGACAAGAACCGCAACAACGTGGTCCTGTCCCGCCGTGCCTGGCTGGAGCAGACCCAGTCCGAGGTCCGCCAGACGTTCCTCACGACCCTCCAGAAGGGTCAGGTCCGCTCCGGTGTGGTCTCCTCGATCGTCAACTTCGGTGCCTTCGTGGACCTGGGTGGCGTCGACGGTCTGGTCCACGTCTCCGAGCTGTCCTGGAAGCACATCGACCACCCCTCCGAGGTCGTCGAGGTCGGCCAGGAGGTCACGGTCGAGGTCCTCGACGTCGACATGGACCGCGAGCGCGTCTCCCTGTCGCTGAAGGCGACCCAGGAAGACCCGTGGCAGCAGTTCGCGCGCACCCACCAGATCGGCCAGGTCGTGCCCGGCAAGGTCACGAAGCTGGTTCCGTTCGGTGCGTTCGTCCGCGTCGACGAGGGCATCGAGGGTCTGGTCCACATCTCCGAGCTGGCCGAGCGCCACGTGGAGATCCCGGAGCAGGTCGTCCAGGTCAACGACGAGATCTTCGTCAAGGTCATCGACATCGACCTGGAGCGTCGCCGGATCTCGCTGTCCCTGAAGCAGGCCAACGAGTCCTTCGGTGCCGACCCGGCGTCGGTCGAGTTCGACCCGACCCTGTACGGCATGGCCGCGTCCTACGACGACCAGGGCAACTACATCTACCCCGAGGGCTTCGACCCCGAGACCAACGACTGGCTCGAGGGCTACGAGAAGCAGCGCGAGGAGTGGGAGCGCCAGTACGCCGAGGCGCAGACCCGCTTCGAGCAGCACCAGCAGCAGGTCATCAAGAGCCGCGAGGCCGACGCCGCTGCCGCTGCCGAGGGCGGCGACGCCGCGGGTGCGGCTCCGGCCGCGGGTGGCGGTTCGTACTCCTCCGAGGGCGCCGACACCTCCGGTGCGCTGGCCTCGGACGAGGCGCTTGCCGCGCTGCGCGAGAAGCTGGCGGGCGGCCAGAGCTGACGCCCACTGAGCTGTAGCTCCTGACTGGGGGGCCGTACCTTTCGGGGTGCGGCCTCTCGGTGTTTCGGCTACGGGCCCGGTGGGGGCTGGTCGCGCAGTTCCCCGCGCCCCTTAGAGGCGCGTTGTTCCTTTCCTTTCCGACAAAGGGCCCCGAGAGATGGCTGATCAGGGGTGCCGGTGGGAATGCCCCTGCTCCAGGGTGCGTTGAAGCGTACGAACACGAGGAGGGGCGGTCACAGTGCTTGATCCGCAGGGTTTGTACGCATGGGAGCCGAAGGGCCTGGCAGCCGTCGACATGGCGCTGGCCCAGGAGTCGGCTGGTCTTGTCATGCTCTACCACTTCGACGGATACATCGACGCGGGTGAGACCGGCGACCAGATCGTCGACCGGATCCTCGACTCGCTGCCCCACCAGGTCGTCGCCCGCTTCGACCACGACCGGCTCGTGGACTACCGGGCCCGCCGCCCGCTGCTGACCTTCAAGCGGGACCGCTGGACCGAGTACGAGGAGCCCGGCATCGAGGTCCGGCTCGTCCAGGACGCCACCGGCGCGCCGTTCCTGCTGCTGTCCGGCCCCGAGCCCGACGTCGAATGGGAGCGCTTCGCCGCCGCCGTCCGGCAGATCGTGGAGCGGCTCGGCGTCCGCCTGTCCGTGACCTTCCACGGCATTCCCATGGGCGTCCCGCACACCCGCCCGGTCGGCCTCACCCCGCACGGCAACCGCACCGACCTGGTCCCCGGCCACCGCAGCCCGTTCGACGAGGCCCAGGTGCCCGGCAGCGCCGAGGCGCTGCTCGAGTTCCGTCTCATGGAGGTCGGCCACGACGTCCTGGGCGTCGCCGCGCACGTGCCGCACTACATCGCCCGTTCGCCCTACCCGGACGCCGCCCTGACCGTCCTGGAGGCCGTCACGGGGGCCACCGGCCTGGTCCTGCCGGGCATCGCGCACGCTCTGCGGACGGACGCGCACCGCACCCAGACCGAGATCGACAGCCAGATCCAGGAGGGCGACGAGGAGCTCACCGCCCTCGTGCAGGGCCTTGAGCACCAGTACGACGCGGCCGCCGGGGCCGAGACCCGGGGCAACATGCTCGCCGAGCCGGTGGAGATCCCCTCGGCGGACGAGATCGGCCTCGAGTTCGAGCGCTTCCTCGCCGAGCGGGAGGGCGAGAACTGAGGTCGGCCCGCCGGCACCGCACCCGCACCGGCCGGGCGACGAGCCTCGGCCGGGGGCGGCGGGCCGGCCCGGTCCCGGTCGGTGTCACCGGCAGGGCCTAAGCTTCGGGGCATGCTGAAAGTTGGTCTCACCGGCGGGATCGGCGCCGGCAAGAGCGAGGTGTCCCAGCTGCTCGTCGGACACGGCGCGGTGCTGATCGACGCCGACCGCATCGCGCGTGAGGTCGTCGCGCCCGGGACCCCCGGCCTGGCCGCCGTGGCCGAGGCCTTCGGTCCCGAGGTGCTGGCCGCCGACGGCAGCCTGGACCGGCCCAAGCTCGGCTCGATCGTCTTCGCCGACCCCGACAGACTCGCCGTGCTCAACTCGATCGTGCACCCCCTGGTCGGCGCGCGCTCCCGCGAGCTGGAGCGCGCGGCCGCCGACGACGCCGTGGTGGTGCACGACGTGCCGCTCCTCGCCGAGAACGGCCTCGCCCCGCTCTACGACCTCGTGGTCGTCGTGGACGCCGCTCCCGAGACCCAGCTGGACCGGCTGACCCGGTTGCGGGGGATGACCGAGGAGGACGCCCGCGCCCGCATGGCAGCGCAGGCGACCCGCGAGAAACGCCTGGAGATCGCGGACGTCGTGATCGACAACGACGTCCCCCTGGACGCGCTCCGCCGCCGGGTCGAAGAGGTGTGGGCGGACCTCGTGCGCCGGGCCCGGACGGCCGGTTCGGGCGACCGGGACGCGTCGTCGAAATAGCGGGCACCCGTCCGGGCGTTGAACCGCTTCAGTGAGGGAAGGACTTTGCCGTGCCCGAGACCAGCGGTTCGACCGGACGTACTCCGGAGACGCATGTCATCGACTTCCGTGCCGCCGAGCAACTGCTCAACGCACGGGACCCGCGGGGTGCGGTGAAGCTGCTCGACGGCGTCATCGCCGCCCACCCCGAGAACACCGCCGCCCGGCTGCTGCGCGCGCGTGCCTTCTTCGCCGCCGCGCAACTGCGCCCGGCCGAGCTGGAGTTCACCATCGTCCTGGAGCGTGAACCGGACAACGCGTTCGCCCACTTCGCGCTCGCCCGCACCTACCAGCGCCAGGGCCGCGCCGACCTCGCGATACGCCACTTCCGGCTGGCGGCCGCCCTGGACCCGAACCCGGAATACCTGAAGGCGGCCCGCTTCGACAACGGCGCGTGAGCCTGCGACGCGCGTGAGTGCGCGACGCGGGCGCGGTGGCGAGGGCGCCGGTGGCCAGGGAGCCAGTGGCGGCTGAGCTGGTGACGGACGCGCGGGAGGCTCCCTCACGGGTGGCGGTGCCGCGGCGGGCGCCGGTACGGCGGCGAGGGGGTGTCCACGGGCCGGTACGGCGGCACGTCCCGCCCCGGCTGGTAGTGCGGACCCTGCCGGATGTGCCTGACGATCACGACCAGGTCGACGGTGGCCACCAGCCACAGCACCCCGCAGGCGGCCGCCCAGCCGGGCCGCCCGAGCACCGCGAACAGCGCCGTGCCGAAGATCGCCCAGGCCAGCCCCCACACGCTCAGCCACAACCGCGCCCGCAGCGCACTGCGGGCGGTCGCCGGTTCACTGCCTGTGCGCATGCCGGATCACCGCTCCTGTCTGCAACGTACTCTTCGAGTGGACGTTTCACCAAGGGGGGATCCCGCCGTGCTGCCGGACGAAGCCGACCTGCCCGACCTGCTGCTCGACCTCGCCGTGCCGCACGAGGACATCAACGACGTGGTGGCACTGCGGCGGACCGTGACCGCCGACCCCGGACTCCGGCGGCTGCTGGCAGAGGGCGCCGACGTCGTGACCGGTGCCGTGCGGGAGGTGGACGACCCGGCCGGGTTCGGTGACCTGGCCGCCGAGGCCGGGGCCGCGCTGGGGGAGTACGCCCTGGTGTACGTCTTCCTCGCCGCGGTGCCGCGGGTCCGCGCGGTGCACCGGGCGCGCGGCATTCCCGACGACGTCTCCCGCCACACGCTTGCCGACCTCGGCCGCGGCATGGCGCTGCACCGCAGGCGATGCGGCAGCGGCGGACTGGGCGCGCGCCAGGGCCACTGGCTCACCCGCCACTTCTGCGGCCGGCTCTACCAGCTGGGACGCCTGCAGTACGAGCGGACGGCGCTGGGCGGGCGCACGGCGGAGGCGATCAGGGCGGCCGGGACCGACGTGACCGCCGGCGAGCCCTCCCTGGACGTGCACATCCCCGACTTCCGCGGGCCGCTCACCCCCGTCGCCTGCGACCGTTCCCTGGACCACGCCCGGGAGTTCTTCGCCCGGCACTTCCCCGAGGAGCCGCACACCGTCGCGACCTGCCACTCCTGGCTGCTCGATCCCCAGCTGCGCCGACTCCTCCCGGCGGCCTCCAACATCCTCCGCTTCCAGGATCGGTTCCGGCCGGGATGGGAGGACACGGAGCCGGCCGACACCACACCGGTCGGCTTCGTCTTCGGCGACCCGGACCTGCCGGTGCGGGACCTGCCCCGGCGGACGTCGCTGGAGCGGGTGGTCGGCGACCACCTGCGGGCGGGCGGCCACTGGTACGTCGGACACGGCTGGTTTCCGTGGGACCGGTGACAGCCGCCGACCGAGCCGACCGAGCCGACTGAGCCGACCGAGCCGACCGAGTCGGACTGTCGAAAGTTCCCCTCGGAGTCTCGAACTGCTCGAACGAGTGAACCGTCGAGGCGTGGGAACGGCGGTGCGGCGACGGGCCGTTGTTCGGGCATGACGGTTGAATTGCGTGAGGGGTACGAGGGGACGGGTCCGGGGGCGATCACCCCGGACGGCTGCGCGGTCGAGCTCTACGCGCGGCTGACCGTGGGGGACGAGCCGGACATCATCGAGGCGGCGGTCCCGGCCGGCGCCCGCATCCTGGAGCTCGGCTGCGGTGTGGGGCGCATGACGCATCCGCTCGTGGAGCGCGGGTTCACGGTCACGGCGGTGGACGAGTCGGCGGAGATGCTGGAGCGCGTACATGGGGCGCGCACGATATGCAGCACCATCGAAGGACTCGACCTGGGCGAGAAGTTCGACGTGGTGATGCTCGCGTCGTTCCTGGTGCACACCGGCGACGCGGAAGTGCGCCGGGGCATGCTGCGGGCCTGCGCGGCGCACGTGGCGGACGGCGGCTGCGTGCTCATCCAGCGGGAGGGCGCGGACTACCACACCAAGGTGCCGAGGGAGCGGTCGGACCCCAGCGGCTGCACCGTGCGGATCGTGTCGGCCGACCCGGTGGGGGCCGGGGTGAACGCGGTCCGCGCGGAGTACGAGTTCCCGGACGCGACGTGGACCCAGACCTTCCTGGCCCGCCCGCTCACCCGGGAAGAGTTCGAGGAGGCGCTCGCGGAAGCGGGACTGGAGGTGACCGAGTACCTGACCGAGGACGGGACGTGGGTGAGGGCGGTGCCGTCGGCGTAGCGGCGCCCGACGGCCGACCCGGTCACCGTCCGCCGGGGCGTCCGCCTCTCGGCCGGCCCGGCGCGCCCATGCCACCCATGCCGCCCCCGCTCGTGCCGCCCGGCCCTCCTGTGCCGCGCAGTCGTTCCAGTTCGCGGCGGTCGCGCTTGGTGGGACGGCCGGCGCCGCGGTCGCGGATGCCGACGGGGGCGACGG
The DNA here is from genome assembly GCF_040680735.1 of Streptomyces sp. NPDC051987. NCBI lineage: Bacteria > Bacillati > Actinomycetota > Actinomycetes > Kitasatosporales > Streptomycetaceae > Streptomyces > Streptomyces sp. NPDC051987. Next base: position 28,674 of record NZ_JBFAXI010000038.1, read on the forward strand.
CCTCGCGGGGCGGAGGCGGCGGGGAGTTGTCGATGTAGCACACGGCGGCGACCGGAGCCCCGACCCGCTTGCGGATCAGCCGCTTCACGACGACGACCCGCTCCCGCCCCTCGTGGCGCAGCCGCACCTCGTCGCCGACCCGCACGGAGTGCGCCGGCTTGACCCGCTCGCCGTTCACCTGGACGTGCCCGCCCCGGCAGGCGGTGGCTCCCATGGAGCGGGTCTTGATCAGGCGGACGGCCCAGATCCAGCTGTCGATCCGCACGCTCTCCCCGGGAGCCGGGCCCGCCGCCTCGGCGGCGGCGACGGCCGCGGCCACCGCGGCGGGGTCAGGAGCCGGGGTGGCGGGGCCTCCGGTCGCCCCGGTCGCCCTGGTCGCCCCGGCGGGCCCGTCAAGCCCGGCCGAGGCGGGTGCTCCGGAGCCAGCGCTCGCGCGCTCCCTGCCGTCGTCCGCATCCTCAGAAGCCATGCCCCGACCTTAGCCCCCCGAGCCGACACCATCGGAACCGTTGTGCCGACGCCGGTGAGCGGCCGAGGCAGCCCTGGCGGGACTGGCGCCGCCACCCAGCTCGCCACCCGCCTGCGGCCAGTACGGGTGCCCTCGTGAACGCCCGCCGTCCCGACCGCGCTGCTCCGCCGGACCTCGCCCTCGGCTCCCTCGCCACCCCGCCCCTACCGTGGAGAGGTGAACCCCACACCCCCCACCCAGCTCACCCACCTCGACCAGCGCGTCAGTGCCTGCCGGGCGTGCCCCCGTCTGGTCGCCTGGCGGGAGGACGTGGCGCGCACCAAGCGGGCCGCGTTCGCCGACTGGACGTACTGGGGCCGGCCCGTCCCCGGCTTCGGGCCCGCCGACGCCCGGCTGTTGATCATCGGCCTCGCCCCGGCCGCGCACGGCGGCAACCGGACCGGGCGGATGTTCACCGGCGACCGTTCCGGTGACGTGCTGTACCAGGCGCTCTACGACGTCGGGCTCGCCTCGCAGCCGACCTCGGTGCGTGCCGGCGACGGTCTGGAGCTCCACGGCGTGCGGGTCACCGCGCCGGTGCACTGCGCCCCGCCCGCCAACAAGCCGACCCCTGAGGAGCGCGACACCTGCCGCCACTGGCTGGTCGAGGAGCTGACGCTGCTGCGGCCGACGGTGCGCGCCGCGGTCGTGCTCGGTGCCTTCGGCTGGCAGGCCGCGCTGCCGGCGTTCGCGGAGGCGGGCTGGACCGTGCCCCGGCCCCGCCCGGCTTTCGCGCACGGCGCCCGGGTCGGCCTCGGCGGCCTGGATCTCTTCGGCTGCTTCCATGTCAGCCAGCGCAACACCTTCACCGGCCGCCTCACCCCCGACATGCTTCGCGAGGTGCTGCGGGCGGCGGCGCAGGCGGCCGGACTGGGCTGAGGGGGCGGGACGGGTTTCCTGTGCGAACCGGTGTCCCACGGAGGGAGAGGGAGGGAGATGGGCGGCTAGCCGCCGACGTCCTCGCCGGAGGCACCGGCTTCCTCGCCGAAGGCGTCGGCTTCCTCACTGAAGGCGCCGGCCTCGTCGCCGAAGAGGTGCCGCACCGTCGACCGGTAGTTGGCCTGGACGTGGCCGAGTGCGCGGGCGCGGGCGCGGTCCGGGTCGCCGGAGGCGATCGCGTCGTACAACTCGCGGTGCTCGGTGAGGAGCTGGGGCCACTCCTCGTTGCGCCGGGTGAGCCAGCGCAGCCGGCCGTCGACCGGTTCCATGACCGAGATGAGCAGGCTGTTGCCGGCCAGGGCCAGGATCCGGTCGTGGAAACGGGTGTTGACGTCGGTGATGGTCTCGGCGTCGCCGGCCCCGGTCGCCGTGGCCGCCCTGTCGAGCAGCTCCCGCAGCTCGGCCAGCGCCTGCGGTGTCGCCCGTGCCGCCGCCAGCCCGGCCGCGTACACCTCCAACGCCTCGCGCAGCTCGAAGAGTTCCTTGACGTCGGTCGGGGTCAGCCGGCGCACGACCGTACGGCGGGCCGACTCGAAGAGCACGAAGCCCTCGGCGACCAGGGCCCGGATCGCCTCCCGGACCGGCACCCGGGAGACCCCGAACCGCTCGGCGAGCTCCCGTTCCACCAGCCGGTCACCCGGGCCCAGGCGTCCGGCGATGATGTCCTGCCGCAGGGTGGCGAGGACGCGCTCGCGCACCGCGCCCAGGGGTTCGATCTTCGTGGTGGGGGAGCCCATGAGGTCATTTTCGCCGACCCGGGGGGCTTTTACGGAGCCGTAACGGGACGGACATCGGTCGGCGTGTTTGGCGGGAGCACGATGACCGCACTTTGGTATACCAAAAGCTGGTACACCGGTTGGTTCCCTGGAGGCCCCGTGTCCCTCGCCGACCGCGCCGAAGCCACCGGCGCAACCGTGTTCGCCCCCGACCCACGGCTCACCAACGAAGACCTCGCCCCCGCCGAAAAGCGGAACTGGAAGGTCTTCGACCTCTTCGCCATGTGGATGTCCGACGTCCACAACCTCGGCAACTACACCTTCGCCGCCGGACTGCTGGTCCTCGGCATGAACGTCTGGCAGGTCTTCACCTCGCTCCTCGCCGGTTTCGTGCTCATCTACGTCGGCATGAACTGGATGGGCCGGATCGGCCAGCGCCACGGCGTGCCGTTCCCGGTGGTCAGCCGCATCAGCTTCGGCGTGTGGGGCGCCAACATCCCGGCCCTCATCCGGGCCGTGATCGCCATCATGTGGTACGGCATCCAGACCTACCTGGCGTCCGTCGCCGTCAACGTGATGCTGCTGGCGGCCTGGCCGGGCCTGAAGTCGCTCACCGAGAGCTCCTTCCTCGGCCTGGACACGCTCGGCTGGATCTCCTTCGTCTCGCTCTGGCTGATCCAGGCGGCGATCATCAGCCGGGGCATGGAGACGATCCGCAGGTTCCAGGACTTCTGCGGCCCGGCGATCTGGCTGGTCATGATCGCCCTGGCCGTCTGGATCCTGGCCAAGGCGCACTGGACCATCTCGCTCACGTCCACCCCGCACCCGGTCTCCACCGGCGAGCAGTGGCGGCAGTGGTTCGGCGCGATCGGCCTGATCCTCGCCACCTACGGCACCCTGATGCTCAACTTCTGCGACTTCTCCCGCTTCGCGCCCGACTACCGCACGGTGCGCCGCGGCAACTTCTGGGGTCTGCCGGTCAACTCCACGGCCTTCGTGGTCGTCTCCGTGATCGTCACGGCCGGTTCCCTGGAGGTCTTCGGCCAGGCCATCACCGACCCGGCCGAACTGGTCGCGAAGGTCGGCAGCACCTGGGTCCTGGTCGTCGCGGCCCTGACCTTCGCGGTCGCCACCATGGGCGTCAACATCGTCGCCAACTTCGTCTCACCGGCGTACGACCTGGCCAACGTCTGGCCCCAGAAGATCAGCTTCCGGGTCGGCGGCATGATCAGCACGGTCGCCGCGCTGGTCGTCACCCCCTGGAACCTCTTCTCCAACCCCACCGTCGTCAACTACTTCCTCGGCGGACTCGGCGCCTTCCTGGGCCCGCTGTTCGGTGTGATCATGGTCGACTACTACGCGATCAAGCGCGGAAAGGTGGACGTCCAGCAGCTCTTCAACGCGGCCCCCGGCTCCCCGTACCACTACCGCAAGGGCGTCAACCCGAAGGCCCTGTGGGCGTTCCTGCCCTCGGCGGCGGTCGCGGCCGTGCTTGCGCTGGTGAAGACGTTCAGCGACGTGGCACCGTACTCCTGGTTCATCGGCACGGCCCTGGCCGCGGGCCTGTACCTGGCGCTGTGCCGCGGTGACCGCGCGCCGGCCCCCGCCACCGCCGCCCCCGTCCCCGCCGCCGAGGAGGTCTGAAAGACGTGCGGATCGTCGTCACCAACTGCAACACCACGCAGGAGATGACCGAGGAGATCGTACGAGGTGCCCGGGCCGCCGCAGGCCCGGGCACCGCCGTGACGGGGCTGACCCCCGACTGGGGCCCCGAGTCGGCGGAGGGCTGGCTGGACAGCTACCTGTCCGCGGCGGCGGTCCTGGACGCGCTGCGGTCGTACGGCGGGCCGCCGTACGACGCGGTGGTCCTGGCCGGCTTCGGAGAGCACGGGCGGGAGGGCGTGCGGGAGCTGGTGGACGTGCCCGTCGTCGACATCACGGAGGCCGCGGCCCACCTGGCATGCCTCCTGGGCCGCCGCTACGGCGTCGTCACCACCCTGGACCGGTCGCGCGGGCAGATCGAGGACAGCCTGGAGACCGCCGGGGTCGCCCGCAACTGCGTCGCCGTCGCCGGTACCGGACTCGGCGTCCTCGACCTCGCCGCCGACCCCGGGCGCACGGAAGCCGCGTTCGTCGCGGCGGCCGAGCGGGTCCGGGACGCCGGCGCCGAGGTGCTGGTCCTCGGCTGCGCCGGGATGACGGGCCTGCAGCGGGCGGTGGGGGAGAAGCTCGGGGTTCCGGTGGTCGACGGGGTCGGCGCGGCCGTGAAGCTGGCCGAGTCGCTGGTGGCGCTGGGGCTCACGACCAGCCGGGCGGGCAGCTACCGGAAGCCGCTGACGAAGCGACGGACGTGGGGGGCCGCACCCGGGCGGCCGTAGTGCGAGCGCTCGGGGTGGGGGCGTCGGGCATGGGGCCGGTGGCTCCGGGAACACGGACCCCGTGGGACACGCGGCACGCCGTGTCCTCGGTGGCGTCGGCACGGTCTCACATTCCGGCTACGCCCGGCTTGTCGCGCCCGCACTGCCCGCCGCCACCGCGCACCAGGCGACCGGCCTGTTCCTGCTGACCTTCGCGATCTTCACGGTCTACATGACCGTCGCTGCGACCCGCACCACAGGAGCCCTCCTGGCGGTGCTGGTCACCCTGTCGGCCACATTCATCGTGCTGTGCGTCGGCGCGTTCGCGCAGTCACCGGGCACCATCAGGGCCGGTGGCTGGCTCGGCCTGGTCACGGCCGCGTGCGCCTGGTACGCCTCGTTCGCCGGTGTCGCCAACTCCACCTGGCACCGGGCCGTCCTGCCGGTCTTCCCGAACATCGGTGACCACCTGCGACCCCACCGCGGTCACCGCGGCGGCCCGTTCGCCGGCGTCCACGCGTAACCGGCTCAGGGCCGCCACACGTACCGCACATCCGGCTCCCGCTCCTCGTTCCCGCTTCCGTCCGTGTGCTCGACAGCGACGAAGCCGTGCCGCTCGTAGAAGCGGTGGGCGGGCTTGTTCACCTGGAAGGTCCAGAGCGTCAGCCCCCGCGGGGAGCGTTCCTTGGCCAGCGCGACGAACCGGTCACCGATCCCGCGGCCACGCCACTCGGGGTCCAGGTACAGCTGCGACAACAGCTCACCCGCGAGCACCATCATGCCCACGACCCGGCCGCCGGCCTCCGCGACCCAGGTCTCCCGCGCCGGCACCACCACGTCCCGGACGTACGCGCGCACCTCGTCGTCCGAGCGCGGCCGGACGACGGTGGGCAGAGCGGCGCCGAACGACCGCAGCCAGACGTCGGCGACCCCGGCGGCGTCCGCCCCGCCGGCGCGGCGCAGGACGACCTCGGCGTTCATACCCGCGCCCCCTCGGGGACGACGGCCGTGGCCGTGATCTCCACCAGCTGTCCGGTGTAGCCCAGGCAGGCCACCCCGACCAGCGTCGACGCGTGCGGCCCGGCGCTGAGCCCGGAGGCCTCGACGACCTCCCACACACTGGACAGCACCGCGGGCTCACTGCTCACGACGTACACGTCGGTCGCCAGCACATGCTCCAGGTCACTGCCCACCGCACGCAGTTGCTCCCGCAGATTCGCGATCACCTGCTCGGCCTGCCGCGGCGGATCCCCCTCCCCGACGAGCCGCCCCGCGTCGTCCAGCGGCACCGAACCGGCGAGGAAGGCGAGCCTCGCGCCGGCCTCGACCACACAGGCGTGGGAGTAGCCGGGCGGCGGGAAGAGCGCCGGGGCGGTGACACGCTGGATCACGGGGGCTCCTGGGGTCGGCGGCGGGCAACCCGCCGATCATCCGCGCCCGCGCCCGCCCCCCGCATCTCAATTTCCTCCTCCCCGTACGAAATTGCGTTCATAAAGAACGCGGCTCCACGGTGTACTCGTCACCGCCGCGAAACACGAAAGCGTCTTTCCGTACCGGAACACCGTCTACCGTGGACGCATCACCCGACAGCCCGGCCACCGTCGCCCGAAGGCACACCCCCGCCCTCGTCCGGACAGGAGCCCCGTGTCCCGTCGTACCGCCCTGCCGCCCTGGCTCGCCCACGCCCTGCGTGCCCAGCGCGGGCCGGTGTCCTGGAGCGCGGTGACGAGAGGGGCGCTGGCCGCCGGGCCGTTGCTGCTCGCCGCGGTCCTGCTGCACCGCACCTCCCTGGGTGTCGTCGCCGCCATCGCCGCCATGCTCGCCGGGATCAACGACCGGCCGGGCAGCCGCCGGTCCGCCGTACGACGGCTCGGGGCGCCCGCGGCCGCCGGGGCAGTGGGGCTGCTCACCGGGACGTATGGCGGTGAGCACCTCGCCGCCGTGCCCCTCACCCTGCTGCTCACCGGGCTCGGCCTGGTCGCCGGCGGCATGAGCGCCGTCGGGCCCGTGGCCTCCGGAGCCGGGACCCAGCTGCTGGTCGCCGCCGCCATCGGCGCCGGGATGCCGGTCGCCGAGGCGGGCTGGCAGCGGGCGCTGGCCTTCCTCGCGGGCGCCGGGTGGCTGGTCGTGCTCCGCCTCGCCCTGCCCACGCCCGGCGCGATCGCCGGTGACTTCCGGTTCGACGGTGAGCGGGACGCCGTCGCCGCCGTGTACGACGCCGTCGCCGACCTGCTCGACGCGGTGGGTGGCGAGGCCGCCGGCGGCAGGCGCGTCGCCCTCACCGCCGCGCTCGACCACGCCCAGGACGCGCTCACCGGGCCCCGGCTGCGGCGGTACGCCAGCTCCGCCGCCGAACGCCGGCTGCACGCGCAGTACGCCGCCGCCCTGCCCCTCGCCGAGGCGGCCACCGCCCTCGCCTGGGCCGGGGAGCCGATCTCCGCGCGGGCGGCCGAGGGGCCCCGGCGGCTCGCCGCCGCCGTGCGGGACAACGGCCGCACCGGCCCGGTGCCCGCGCCCTCCCGCTCCGGGCCCGCGCTGCGCGCCCTCGACGACGCCCTGCTGCGCGCCGCCGAGTCCTTCGACCGGGCCGGGGGAGGGGAGCAGCGGCCGCCCGCCCGGCGCCGCGGCCCCGCGGAGATCCTGCGAGCCGCACTCGGCAGCGGCGGACGCGAGTACGGACTGCGGGTCGCCCTCTGCTTCGGGGCCAGCGCCGCCATCGCCCAGGCCCTGCACCACGCCCGCTGGTACGGCGAGCACCAGCATTGGTACTGGCTGCCCGCCACGGCCGTCTTCCTGGTCAAGCCCGACCTCGGGCCGCTCGTCTCCCGGGTGCTGTGCCGGGCCGCCGGCACCGTGCTCGGCGCCCTCCTCTTCGCGGGCTTCGCCGCCGTACTGCCCCGGCCCGAGGGACTCATCGCGCTGGTCGCCGTCTGCGGGGCGGTCATCCCCGTGTCCACCCGGCACTTCGGGGCCCAGACCGCCGTCGTCACCGTCCTCGTGCTCGCCCTGGTCATGGTCGGCGGCGAACCGCAGGCCTCCGTCAGCCGGATCGGCGAGACCCTGCTGGCCTGCGCGCTGGTGCTGGTCGTCGGCCACCTGCCGATGGCGGGGCGGCGGGGCGGCGGGGTACGGGCCCGGCTCGCGGCGGCCGGGCGGGCCGCCCATGCCTATCTCGACCACGTCCTCAGCGAGTCCGGCGACCGCGCCGAACGCTGGGCCCTGCGCCGGGAGGCCTACCGCACCCTCGCCGAGGCCCGCACCGCCGTCGCCCTCGCCGCCGCCGAACTCCCCGCCCTCGCGCGGCACACCGAGGGCACGGACGCGGTGGCCGCCGTGCTCGAACGGCTCGTGGACACCACCACGGCGTGCGCCGTGCACCTCGACGAGACGGGGCGGCTCACCGCCCGGCAGTCCCGGCAACTCGAAGCCCTGGCCGCCGAGCTGGAACGGGACGGGCAGCGGCTCGGGCTGGTGGTGCCCCGGATGCCGGTCGCCGCGTGACACGGTGCGGCGCCTCGGCGGCCGGGATCGGAAAAAATCTTCGGCCGCGCCGATGAGTTCTCCGCCGTCCCGCGGTCACCACCCGGAACCGACCGTCGTCCAGGAGGGCCCATGTCGCTTCCGGAGATCGTCTCGCGTGAGCGGTGGCGTGCCGCGCGCGCGGAGTTGCTGCGCCAGGAGGAGGCACTCAGGCGGGCGCGGGACGCGCTCAGCGCCGAGCGGCGCCGGCTGCCCATGGTCGAGGTGGACGCCGAGTACGTCTTCGAGGGCGGCGACGGCAAGGCGACTCTCCTGGACCTCTTCGACGGGCGGCCCCAACTCGTCGTCCACCACTACATGTTCGCCCCCGAGTGGGAGGCCGGCTGCCCCGGCTGCGCCGCCTTCCTGGACCAGATCGGCCACCTCGCCCACCTGCGGGCGCGCCGCACCTCGTTCGCGGTGGTCTCCCGGGCACCGTTCACCAGGATCCTGCCGTTCAAGGCGCGGATGGGCTGGACGGTGCCCTGGTACTCGTCCCGCCACAGCGACCTCGACCACGACCTCGACCTCGGCCGCGACTTCAACCGCGACTTCGAGGCGACCATCCTCGTGGACGACGAACCGGTGGAGCGCCCCGGGCTCAGCTGCTTCCTGCGGGAGCACGACCGGGTCTTCCACACCTATTCGGTGTACGACGGCGGCCTCGACGGCATCGGTGCGACCATCTCCCTGCTCGACCTGACGGCGCTCGGCCGGGCGCCGGAGGGCAGTGACCGCTTCCGCTGTCACGACGAGTACGAGGACTGAGACAGCCGGTCACGGAAGTGGCCGAAAGTCAACGGACCCTCACCGTCCGCCCCGACGTGGTGTCGGCTATGTCTCAGTAGTGTCACCGGGCGAGCCTTTCGCGTTCTCCGGAGCGTTAACTCCTACGAGTACGACGCTTTTCTGGAGGTGCAGGATGGTGAACGGGCGAACCGTGCTCGAACGCTTTCCCGCAGGCGGACCGCGAGGATCATGGCCTGCGGAGGAGTTCGCGCAGGCTCGGCGGCTGGAAGGGCTGCCCGCCGAGGTCGTGATGGACCTGGCCACGGACACGTTCCTGGTCATCGTGCGCGGCACCGGCGGTGTCGAGAGCTGAGCGCTCCGTCGGCCGCGGCGACCGCGGGCCGGCCCGGCCCGCGCCGCTGCGGAGCGCTGACGGCTAGCCCGCCTTCCGGACCGGCAGCTTCGCCGTGAACTGTTCCGCCTGGAGCGCGTACAGCTCCGCGTAGACCCCGCCGCTGGCCAGGAGCTCCTCGGGGGTGCCCGACTCCACCACCCGGCCCTGGTCGAGCACGTGCACCAGGTCGGCGTGGCGGACCGACGCCAGCCGGTGGGTGATCAGTACGACGGTCTGCCCGTTGCCCGCCAGCGCGCGGATCTTCTCGAAGACCTCCAGTTCGGCCCGCGCGTCCAGGGCGGCCGTCGGCTCGTCCACGATCAGGATGTGACCGCGCCGGTAGGCGGCCCGCGCGATGCCCAGCCGCTGCCACTGCCCGCCGGACAGCTCGTGCCCGCCGCTGAAGTTCCGGGCCAGCAGGGTGTCCAGGCCGCGCGGCAGGTCGTCGATCACCTCCTGGGCGCCCGCCTCCGTGACCGACGCGGCCAGCCGTTCGTCGGTGAGCGGCGCCGACGAGCGGCCGACGGCCACGTTGACCTTGGCCGTGAACGGCCAGCGCTTGAAGTCCTGGGCGACCATGGCGATGCGTTCGGCGAGCCGGTGCCGGTCGGCCCGCGCCGCGTCGACGCCGTCCCACAGGATGCGGCCGCGGTCCGGTTGGTACAGCCCGGCCAGCAGCTTGACCAGGGTGGTCTTGCCGGAACCGTTCTCGCCGACCAGGGCGACGATCCGGCCGAGGGGGAGGGTGAGCGTGACGTCGTCCAGGGCGGGACGCCGGGCGACGGCACCCGGACGGCCGCCCGGATGGTCACCCCCGTGGTCGCCCGCGTGGTCGCCCGGATGGTCACCCGCGTGGTCGCTCGGGTAGGCGAAGGTGACGTTCTCGAAGCGGATCTCCTGGGGGTCGTCCGGGAGCGGGTCGCCGCCGACCGGGATCGCGCGTTCGGCCGCCTCCACGTACAGCCGCTCCAGGTCGCCCACGAACAGCGCCTCCTCGTGCAGGGTGTTGATCTCCAGCACGAGCGTGTTGAGGCTCGCCGAGCCGCTTCGGATCGCGATCACCGCCGTACCGGCCACCGACAGGGCCATCGCGCCGCTCAGCAGCAGCCCGCCCAGTGTCGCGTACGTGGCGACGGTGGCGAGGCCGGTCCAGGCCGCGGCGATCAGGCCGGTGCGGGCCGCGAGCCGGGCCAGCCGGGCCTGTTCCGCCTCCGCGGTCTCCGACATCGCCCGGTAGTGCCGCAGCAGGAACGGGCCGACCCCGTGCACCCGGATCTCCGGCGCCGCCTCCGGCTCGGTGAGCAGGGCGCTGATCAGGTGCCCGGCGCGGGCGTGCTGCACCCAGGTGTGGAACGACTCGTAGCGGCGCCGGGCGTTGGTGAGGGCGCCCCAGGCGCTCGGGATCGTCATCGTGATCAGCAGCGGGAGCAGGGCCGGGTGCAGCACGGTCAGCACGCCGGCCGCGGTGATCAGCGAGATCATCGCGTTCACCACCCGGGTGCCGTACATGATCATGCGGCGGGCCGAGGAAGCGCCGTACTGCGCGGTGTCCAGCAGCTTGTGGAAGGCGTGGTCCTCGATCGCGGCGAGCTCGACGGCCGCGGCCCGCTCCAGGTACAGCTCGGTCGCCACCCGCTCGACCTTGGGCTCCAGGCGGCCGGTGGCGTAGGTGGAGGCCGCGCGCAGCAGGGCGGCCAGGAACAGGACGGCGGCCATGGCCACCAGGGCGGGGGCGCAGCTGCGCAGCCGTTCCTCGATGGTGCCGGTGCCGATCAGCCGGCCCAGCACGCTGTTCACGGCGAGCAGGCTCACCGCCTGGGCCACTCCGACGCCCACCTGCGCGGCCAGCACGATCCGCGCGGCCGAGGCGTCCGCCTGCCGGGCCAGCCGCAGGCTGGAGGCGAGCATGCCGGGCAGCCGGGTCATCATGGCGCGGAAGTCCAGCTCCAGGAAGGCGTCCCGGTGCTGGTTCCAGCCCATGTCGTAGCGGAGCGGCCCGCCGAACAGCAGGTACTCCGACTCCGACACCTCGGGCGCCGCCGTGTCCCGCCTCTTCCTCACCGCGATCCTCCCCGGGGCCGTTCCGTGGACGAACGGCCACTATCGCGGCCGGAGCCGCCACCGGGCAGGGCGCGCGACGAGGCTCGCGGGGCGCGGGGGAGTGCGTGAGGGGTACGACCGGGACCGCCCGGGGGCAGTCCGCCGGCGTACACGGGCGTCCGGCGGGAGTCTCCAGGCTCGTCGGGTGGCCGTCCAGGAGGGTCCGACGGCCGGGGTGTTGGCGGCCGCCGTCCGGTGTCAGGGGCCGGCTCACGGGGCCGGCCGATCACGTCCGGTCCGGGCCGCTCGGTCTTCCGGCGGGTCGGCCGACGCCGCGCGGCGTCACGCGGTCAACGGACGGGACCACTCCGGTGTCGTCCCCGTCACCCGGCACAGGGCGAGGTACAGCGGTATCGGCGGGGTGTACGGCAGCGTGCCGTCGGGGCGGTGGATGAGGCGCGCGGTGCCGGGCAGCGGGGCGCCCGGACCGTAGTGGGCCGGGGCGGGCCAGGTGAGGGCGTCGTCCGAGTCCGACGGCACGATCCACCACCAGTGCGTGCCGTCGGCGAACACGCATCCCACCCGCGGCAGCCGCGGCCCGACCAGCGGCCCGAGTCGTGCCGGTACGGCCACGGCGTCGCAGCCGAGCGGTGCCGTCATGCCCTCGGGCACAGGAAACGACCCGTGCCCGCCGGTGCCGCCCGGGGTGGGCGACCGCCGGATCCGCTTCAGGCGGACCAGGGTGTCGAGGCCCAGTGACTGGCCTGCACCGGGCACGCCGGTCACGGCTGCCTCCGCCGGGGTATCGACCCCAGCGTCGCGGCCCGCCCCTCCGCGCCGGAGGCGGGCGCCGGTGGGTGCGCCGGAGTGTGCGCCGGTCCGTGCGACGAGCCGCGCGAGGGACCGGGAGCGGGACGAGGGCCCCAGCCCAGGTCGGCGCGTGGCTCGGCGGTGTCCGGGGCGGCCTCGGCCCGGCGCGGCAGTTCCGCCCAGACCAGCAGTCCTGGCCCGTGCTCCTGGGCCCCCCAGGCCAGGCACAGCGCGTCGACGAGGAGCAACCCCCTCCCGTGCTCCTCCTCGGGGCGCTGCGGGGACGGGTGGGGCTCGTCGGGCGAACAGCCCTCGTCGTGCACGGCGATGCGCACCGTGTCGTCGTGGTCGCGCAGTTCGCACACGACGCGACTGCTCGCGGTGTGCACGATCGCGTTGGTGACCAGCTCGGATATGACCAGAGCGGCGGTGTCGCAGGTGTCCGCGCAGACCGACCAGCCGGTCAGCCGGGCACGCACCAGACGTCGCGCCTGGGCGGGGGAACCCGGATGAGCGGCAAGCTCGAACCGGAACCGGCGCACGGCAGTGACCTCGGCAGGGTCGACTGCCTCTCCCACGCTCGAACGAGTGCGCACGGGAGGACCCCCATCGGCACCGAGACCAAGACGGTCTGCGGCGGCGTCTGTTCCTAAGGGCGCGGACGGAATCACGCTTGCCACTATCGCCCCGCCGTGAACACTTGGCAAGTGTCACTCTGAAAAATGCAGAGTGCTGTGTGACGCGGTGAAGGGCCGTGGCACACTGCTCGCAACAGCATGTCGAGCGGCGCCAGTTGGGATCAGTGAGGATCCGGCGGACCGATCCGGCCCATGCGACCGATGTCACCGAACGGGTTCTGTTCCGGCTGTTCGGGCAGTTCGGTCCTCCTGGTCGTCGCGGTCATTCCGTCAGATGCCCGCATGAGTCTTCACATGGCGCCGCTGGGCTGTCGGCATGCCGGGCGACACCTGTATGCGCCTGTCGGCCAGCACGCCGGCGAGCCCGACGGGCGCGGCCGGCCAGGGAACTTCGTGGAGGTGGGGCGTGAGCGAGCCGCGGTCCGCGCCGACGGTGGGCCAGGTGGTCCTCGGTCGGCGCCTCCTCGACCTGCGGGAACGCGCGGGACTCAAGCGCGAGGAGGCCGCCCGCGTGCTCCGCGTGGCGCCCGCCACCGTCCGCCGTATGGAGATGGCCGAGGTCGCCCTCAAGATCCCCTACCTCCAACTGCTCCTGAAGGCCTACGGGGTGGCCGACGACGAGGCGGAGCTCTTCGTCCGGCTCGCCGAGGACGCCAACAAGCCCGGCTGGTGGCAGCGGTTCCACGACATCCTGCCGAGCTGGTTCTCCATGTACGTCAGCCTGGAGGGGGCGGCGAGCCTGATCCGCTCCTACGAGCCGCACTTCGTGCCCGGCCTGCTGCAGACCGAGGACTACGCGCGCGGGGTGCTGAAGTCGGGAGCCATCGGCCAGACCGAGCCGGAGGAGATCGAGCGCCACGTCGCCCTGCGCATGCGGCGCCAGGACCTGCTCACCCGTAACGATGCCCCCCGCTTCTGGGCGGTGATGGACGAGACCGCCCTGCGCCGCCCGGTCGGCGGTCCGGAGGTGATGCGTGCGCAGATCGACCGACTGCTCGACGTCACGAAGCTGCCCAATGTGACGCTCCAGGTCGCCCCGTTCGCCGGCGGGCCGCACCCGGGGACGTACGGGCCCTTCGTGCTGTTCCGATTCGCCATGCCCGAACTGCCGGACATGGTCTACAGCGAGTACCTGACCGGCGCCGTCTACCTGGACGCGCGCACCGAGGTGGCGACCCACCTCGAGGTCATGGACCGCATGGCGGCGCAGGCCGCTACGGCACAACGCACGAAGGAGATCCTCCGGGATCTCCGCAAGGAGCTGTGAATGGATCGCATAAAGCCCCAGTCCGGGCCGCGGAACCGCACCGAGCGGATCTACAACGGCATGCCCGCCCGCGAACTGGGCAGCGAGGGCTGGCACAAGCCGTGGAGCGGCGGCAACGGAGGCAACTGCCTGGAGGCGATGAAGCTGGCCGACGGCCGGATCGCCGTCCGCCAGTCGACCGACCCGGACGGGCCGGCGCTGATCTACACCACGGACGAGATGACGGCCTTCATCGAGGGGGCCAAGGCAGGGGAGGCCGACTTCCTGCTCTCCTGACCCTGCCTGATTCTCTTCTGTCCTCTTCCGTACCTTTCTCGTTGCTCACCTTTTTGTCATGGTGCCGAAGCGTGGGGAGGCCCGCCGGGCCTCCCCCCTGACCCAGGGTCCCGCGGGGCCTGTGCCCTACACCGTCATCGGCCGGTCGTGCGGCGATATCGGCCACGGCAGTCGCGAACTCCCGGTCAGATAGCGGTCGACGGCCGCCGCCACCGCCCGCCCCTCCGCGATCGCCCACACGATCAGCGACTGCCCCCGTGCCGCGTCCCCGGCGGCGAACACGCCGGGCACGTTCGTGGCGAACCCCGCGTCCCGCGAGATGGTGCCGCGCGGCTCCGTCACCACCCCCAGTTGGTCGAGGAGGCCGTCCTGGCGGTCGGGTCCGGAGAAACCGAGCGCGAGCAGCACCAGGTCGGCGGGGAGCGTCCGCCCGGTCCCCGGCACCGGCAGCCGAGCCGTGTCCACCTCCACCAGGTGCAGCGACCGCACATGCCCGCGTCCGTCGCCCGTGAAGCGAAGCGTCGACGCCGCGAACAGCCGCGCGTCCGCGTCCGCCGAGGGCGCCGTCTCCAGGTCCCGCGCCTCCTCGTGCGCCGCCGACAGCCGGTAGATCTTCGGATACGTCGGCCACGGCTCGATGTCCTCGTCCCGCTCCGTGGCCGGCTGCGCGTAGATGTCCAACTGGGTCACCGACGCGGCCCGCTGCCGAACCGCCGTCCCCAGGCAGTCCGCCCCCGTGTCACCGCCGCCCACGATCACCACGTGCTTCCCGGCCGCCGACATCGGCGACTCGGCCAGATCTCCCTCGCACACCCGGTTGGCCAGCGGCAGATACTCCATCGCCTGGTGTATCCCGTCCAACTCCCGGCCCGGTACCGAGAGTTCCCGCCACGCCGTCGCCCCGGTCGCGATCACCACCGCGTCGTACCGGGTCCGCAGCTCCGTCGCCCGCAGGTCCCGCCCGACGGCCACCGACGTACGGAACTTCGTCCCCTCGGCCCGCATCTGGCCCAGTCGCCGTTCCAGGTGGTGCTTCTCCATCTTGAACTCGGGGATGCCGTACCGCATCAGCCCGCCGAGCCGGTCGTCCTTCTCGTACACGGCGACCGTGTGCCCGGCCCGGGTCAGCTGCTGCGCCGCCGCCAGCCCGGTCGGCCCGGAACCGATCACCGCCACGGTCCGCCCGGACAGCCGCTCCGGCGGCCGCGGCGAGGCGAACCCCTCCGCCCAGGCCCGGTCCGCTATGGCGCACTCGACGTTCTTGATCGTGACGGCGGGCTGGTTGATCGCGAGCACACACCCCGCCTCGCACGGCGCCGGGCACAGCCGTCCGGTGAACTCGGGGAAGTTGTTCGTCGCGTGCAGCCGGTCGCCGGCCGCCCGCCAGTCCTCCCGCGACACCAGGTCGTTCCACTCGGGGATCAGGTTGCCCAGCGGACACGCGTCATGGCAGAACGGCACCCCGCAGTCCATGCAGCGGTCCGCCTGTCTGCTGATGATCGGCAGCAGGGCCCCGGGGACGTACACCTCGTCCCAGTCCCGGACCCGCTCCTCGACGGGCCGCCGCGGCCATTCCTCGCGCGGCGTGGTCATGAACCCCTTGGGATCGGCCATGGTCGTCTTCCTCGCGTGCGGTCGCCTCAGGCCGTGTGTCGCCGGGCGGCACTCTTCCGGCCACGATACGTCCCCTCGGTGAGACCCGCAGGGTGGCTGACAGCGCTTTCCGGCGGGACTTCTTCAGGGGGGAGCCAGCGGGGATCCAGTCAGGGTCCAGTCAGGATCCGGGGACGATCCGGGCCGGCCGGGGGGCGGTCCTCTCCCACGGCTCGCTCAGGACAGGGCCAGGACGTAGACGGCCGCCGCCACGGCTGACGCGATGGTGCGCGCGTGGTTCCAGAGCGTCCACTCCCGCACGTACACAGGCCAGTAGGAGACGGCCTCCGGGGTGCCCGGCTCCAGTCTGGCCAGCGCCTCGTTGCGGGGCACGTTCGCCACCGCGGTCAGCCCGAAGGAACCGAACAGGTACAGCCCGCTGCCCAGCAGCAGCTCCACCTTCCCCTCGTCCGGCCACACCACGAACGTCACCACCGCGATCATCGCGCAGAGCACCGCCGATCCCGCGAACACCAGCATGAACGCCGGGGTCAGGGCCGCCCGGTTGATCGCGTTCATCGCGGCGACGCCCTGCGCCGGCGGCAGCGAGGCCAGCCCGCGCATCACGAAGGCCGAGAACCCGCAGAACACACCCGCCACCAGTCCGGTCCCCAGCACTCCCAGCAGAACCAGCACGTAGTACGGCCCGTCGATCACGACCACCACACCCACTCTCGCCCCGTGACACCTCCGCCACCCATGCCCTTGCCCATGCCTGTGCCCATGAGTCCCCCTTCCCTGCTTGCGCAGCCCGTCCACGTACCCATCCGACCGCACTGCCCCTCGCGGGCTGCCGTCCGCGCCGAAGCCGCGCGCGTCCTGCCGGATCGCGCCGCCTCGCCACCCGCCCTGCCCCCCGGTCGCCCGGTCACCTTGCCCCCTGCCCCCCCGGTCACCCGGTCAAGCGGATCTCCACCCCGGCCTCCCACTCCCGCAGCACCGCCTCCACCGTCCGTGCGATCCGCCGCCGCGCCTCGTACCGCGGCACCCCGCTCATCAACAGGTGGTCGTACGGCGTGTCCACGTGCCGGACCCCCGCCACCACCGCCGAGACCACCGCCCCCTCCGACAGGGCCCGCCCGGCCGCCGTCCGCCCGACCCGCCCGCTGCCCCGCACCGACGCGTGCGCCGCGATCGCCCCGGCCCGCTCCGCCGGACAGCCCGGGAACAGACGCAGGATCTCCGCCGCGAACGCCTCCGTGAACCGCACGTCCTCGGCCGCCCGGCGCCTGGCGTCCCGCGCCCGGCGCCGCCGCCGCGCCTCGGCGTCGGCCAGGCACCGTGCCTCGGCCCGTGCCAGCGCGGCCTCCTCCACCAGGACACCCTGCCGCTCGTAGCGGCTCTTGCGCCGGTTGAACCGCACCACCACCGCCGACAGCGTGCTCTCCTCCCGCGACCGCCGGGTCAGTGCCGCGTCCCCGCGCGGCAGGAACACCAGATGCCCCAGATCGGCGCACCCCAGGCACCGCGGCACCCCGTCCTCCACCACCAGCAGCGACAACGGCCCGCGCCGGCACGCCGCGCACCGCTTGTGCCGCAGCGGTTGCACGACGAGAAGTCCGCCGTGGTGAGGGGGAGTTGCCAGGCGCGTCATATGCGGTACTTTCCCCTCTCCGGGGAGTGATCTCACCACCACGCCCCGCCCGGCCGGGACCGCCGACCCGGCATCATGATCCTGTGCGACTCGAAGCGATCACCTGGGACCGGCTCGCCGAACGCCTCGCCGAGCGGCTGGCCGGACTGCAGCCCGCCGACGGAAGCGCCTGGCCGCGCGTAGCCTTCGACGGTGCCCCGGCCGCCCGGCCCGGCGACCTCGCGGAGCGTGTCGGTGAGGCGCTGCGCGTACGGGGCCGGCCGTCGCTCGTCGTGGGCACCGAGGGCTTCCTGCGCCCCGCCTCGCTGCGCCTGGAACACGGGCGCCGGGACGCGGAGTCGTACTACGGCGGCTGGTTCGACACCAACGCCCTGTGGCGCGAGGTCTTCGGCCCCCTCGACCTCGGCGGGCCCGGCCGCGTCCTGCCCGATCTGTGGGATCCCGCCACCGACCGCGCCACCCGCAGCCCCTATGTGCAACTCCCGCCCGGCGCCCTGCTGTTGCTGCACGGGCCGCTTCTGCTGCGGCACTGGTTCCCGTTCGACCTGACGATCCACCTCCTGCTGACCCCCGGCGCGCTGCGCCGCCGTACCCCCGAGGCCGACCACTGGACCCTCCCCGCGTTCGAGCGCTACGCGGCCGAGACCGACCCCGCCGGCACGGCCGACGTCCTGGTCCGCGCCGACGACCCGCGGCATCCGGCGTGGAGCGGCTGAGGGCGGCCCGCTCAGAGCCAGCCGTTCCGCCTGAAGCCCCGGTACAGCGCCAGACACGCCACGGATATGACGCCGATGACGAGCGGATAGCCGAACCGCCAGTGCAGCTCCGGCATGTGATCGAAGTTCATGCCGTACACGCCGCACACCATCGTCGGCACGGCGATCACCGCGGCCCAGGCCGTGATCTTCCGCATGTCCTCGTTCTGCGCGACCGTCACCTGTGCCAGGTGGGCCTGGAGGATGGAGTTGAGCAACTCGTCGAACGCCGCGATCTGCTCCTTCGCGCGCATCAGATGGTCGAGCACATCCCTGAAGTAGGCCTGTATCTCCGGGGCGATCACCCGTATCGGCCGGGTGGTCAACTCCTCCATCGGCCTGCTCAGCGGCACCACCGCCCGCTTCAGCTCCAGGAGTTCACGCTTCATCTGGTAGATCCGGCCGGGGTCCGCCCGCGCGCCGTTCTCCGCGAACACGTCCGCCTCGACCTGGTCGATGTCGCCCTGCACCGCGTCCGTGACGTTCAGGTAGTCGTCGACCACGTGGTCGGCGATGGCGTGCAGCACCGCCGCCGGCCCCTTGGCGAGCTGGTCCGGCGCGGCCTCGAGCTCCTCGCGCAGCGGCCCCAGCGAACTGTGCCGGCCGTGCCGCACCGTGATCACGAAGTCCTCGCCGACGAAGACCATGATCTCGCCGGTGTCGACCACCTCACTGGTGGCCGTCAGCTTCTCGTGCTCCACGTAGCAGACGGTCTTGAACACCGCGAACAGCGTCTCGCCGTACCGCTCCACCTTCGGACGCTGATGTGCCTCGACCGCGTCCTCCACGGCCAGCGGATGCAGGTCGAACAGTTCGGCGATGCCCGCGAACTCCGTGTCCGTCGGCTCGTGCAGCCCCAGCCAGACGAACCCCTCGCCCTTCTTGCGCACCCGTTCGACGGCGGAGTACAGGTCGCTGCACTCCGGGACCCGCGCCCCGTCCTCGTACGTCACGCAGTTGACCACCGAGGAGCCCAGCGGGGAGCGCGCGTGATGGTTCAGGTCGACGCGGGGCAGCCGCCGGGCCAGTCGCGCCACCCTGCGCAGGCCGCCGGACCTGCCCAGCCCCGTGACCTTCCGCAGATTCCCTGCCATCGTCATCCGGATCTCCTTGCGTGGATCCACTCGCGCAACGCTTCCCGCCCTGCCCGGCAAGTCTGCCAGCCCGGTGTGAGACGCGGGTAAGCCTGTGGGAACGGCGAATTCCGCCAGGTTCCCGCCTGTGGACAACTTGATGCCCGGCCCTGACGCCGCCGGTCGGCACCGAGCCGTCCCCCACGGCCGGAGTCCGGGGTCGGGTCCGTAGTCCGAGGCAGCGGTCGGGTCCGAAGCCGGAGTTCCCCGTCCCCGCCGAGGGCGTGCTCGCCTCTGCGGGAGGCGGCGCACGGACAAGCCGGGCAACTGGGATCATCGGTTCATGACACAGGCTGACGGATATCTCCTCGACAACCGCCAGAGCGAGGCCGCACAGCGCTTCGACGCCTTCGCGGCCCTCTTCGACCCGACCACGTTCCGCCATCTTGAGGCCCTTGGTCTCGAACCCGGCTGGCGCTGTTGGGAAGTCGGAGCCGGCGGCACCTCCGTGGTGTCCTGGCTGGCCGACAAGGTCGGGCCGACCGGCAGGGTCGTCGCCACGGACATCGACACCTCGCTGCTCGCCGCGGCCGCCCGGGCGCAGGTCGAGGTCCGCACCCACGACGTCGGTGCCGAGGAGCCGCCGGGCGAGGACTTCGACCTGGTACACGCCCGGCTGGTCCTGGTCCATGTGCCGGACCGGGAACGGGCGTTGCGCTCCATGATCAAGGCGCTGCGCCCCGGCGGACGACTGCTGATCGAGGACGCCGACCCCGCCCTCCAGCCCCTCACCTCCCCTGACGAGTACGGCCCCGAACAGCAGCTCGCGAACCGGCTGCGCCGGGGCTTCCGCAGGCTCCTCGCCGAACGCGGCGCCGACCTCTCCTACGGCCGCAAGCTCCCCCGGCTGCTCCGCGAGGCCGGGCTGAGCCAGGTCGAGGCCGATGCCTACTTCCCCGTCGCCTCGCCCGCCTGCACCGCTCTGGAGACCGCCACCGTCCGGCAGATCCGGGACCGGCTCGTCACCGCCGGCCTGGCCACCGACGCGGAGATCGACCAGCACCTGGCCAATGTCGCGACGGGCGGCATGGACCTCGCCACGGCCCCGATGATCTCGGCGTGGGGCCGCAAGCCGTAGCCCCGCCGCTTCCGCACGCGGGGCCGCGGCCGGTCGCGCCTTCTTCTGCATGGTGCCGCGTCCTGCATGCCGCTTTCTCCTGCATGCTGCCGTGTCCCGGATGCTGCCCGCGGTCACTGGCGGGCGGGCGGTCTCGCGCCCACCCGTTCCACCGCCCGGGCGCCGGCCCGGCAGCCCCGCGCCGCCGCCTCCCGCGCGTCCGCGCCGGTGATCAGCGCGGCGAGGAACGCCCCGGTGAAGGCGTCACCGGCGCCCGTGGTGTCGCGCGGCGTCGCCGGTACGGCCGGGACGCGCCCGAGGAGGTCACCCGACCGGGCCACCAGCGCCCCGTCCGCGCCCGCCTTGGCCACCACCAGCGGCACCTGGCGGCTCAGCTTGACCGCGGCGTCCGCCGGGTCGGGCAGGCCCGTCAGCAGACAGGCCTCGTCCCGGCTCGGCAGCAGGACGTCCACCCCCTCGACGAGTGCCAGGAAGCGGTCCACGCCGAGTTCCACGAGGAACCCGGCCGACGCCGGGTCGAGGCTCACCGGCACGCCACGCGCGCGTGCCGCCGCCACGGCCACCGCCACCAGCGCCCGGCTCGGTTCCGAGAACAGCAGGTAACCGGAGAGATGCAGCCGGGCCACCCCGTCGAGCAGGGCGTCCGACCAGTCGGCGGGCTCCAGCCGCAAGGAAGCCCCGCTGTCGGTGAGGAACGTGCGCTCAGCCGCGGCGCCGCCGTCGACCAGGCAGATCACCGTGCCGGTCGCCGCCTCCGGGTCCACCACGAGCCGGGGACGCACCCCGGCGGCGGCCAGCTCCCGCTCGTGCCACCGCACCGCGTCCGTGCCCACCCTGCCCAGCAGCCGCACGTCCGCACAGCCCGCGTAGGCGGCCCAGCTGGCCACATTGGCGCCCGCCCCGCCGGGCAGCGTCCGGACCACCGCGGCCGTGTCGGTGCCTGCCGCGAGCGGCCCCCGGTAGCGTGCGACGACGTCGGTGACGACGTCCCCGACGACCAGCAGCGCCCCGCACCCGGCCGGCCGCGCCTCCCGCCCGTTCGTCACCCCCTGGCCCACGCCGAGGCGATCCTTGCCGCCAGCCGCACATTGCCGCGCACGGCCGCGAGGTTCGCCTCCAACGAGGCGCCGTCCGTGTGCCGGACCAGATAGCCGAGCAGGAACGGCGTGACCGCCTGACCGGTGATCCCTTCCGCGTCGCACGCGTGCAACGCGTCGGCGAGCACGCGCGCGTGCAGCGCGGGGTCCAGCTGTTCCGCCTCCGGGACGGGGTTCGCGACGATCAGCGCGGTGTCCGCCGCGTCGAGCGCGTCCTGTGCCCGCATGACGTCCGCGACCTGCTCCGGGGTCCGAAGCGTCCAGTCGACCGGATACCCGGAGTCGGACAGATAGAAGCCGGGGAAGCGGTCCGTACCGTATCCGGCGACGGCCACGCCCAGCGTCTCCAGGCGCTGGAGGGTCGCCGGCACGTCCAGGATCGACTTCACGCCCGCGCACACAACCGTGATCCGGGTGCGCGCCAGCAGGCCCAGGTCGGCGGACTCGTCCTGGGTCACCGTCCACTCCCGGTGCACCCCGCCCAGGCCGCCCGTCGCGAACACCCTCAGGCCGGCCAGCGCCGCCAGCTGCGCCGTCGCCGACACGGTGGTCGCCCCGCTCGCCCCCGCCGCCACGGCGAGCGGCAGGTCGCGGTGGCCCAGCTTGCGGATCCCGTCCTCGTTGGCCACCCGCTCCAACTGGTCCTTGGCCAGGCCGACATGAGGTCGGCCGTCCAGCACGGCGATCGTCGCGGGCACCGCGCCCGCCCGCCGTACCGTGTCCTCCAGTTCCAGCGCCACCTGGAGGTTGCGCGGGCGAGGCAGCCCGTGCGCGATGATCGTCGACTCCAGGGCGACCACCGCACGACCCCCGTCGAGCGCGTCCCTGACCTCTTCCGACACCACCAGCACCACGCCTGCCTCCTGTCCGTCGGTCCTCCCTCATCTCTGGCAGGGACCACACCCCGCTAAACGCTTGCGGCCTGTGGGGGACGCCACCAGCCTGGGCGGTATGACGAATCACCCGGCACGTCTGGACCACGTCGTCCTCTGGGTCGGCGACCCGGCCGCCGCGGCCGGCTTCTACGAGCGGATGCTCGGCCTGGAACCGCTGCGGGTCGCCGAGTACACCGCGGGAGAGGTGCCCTTTCCCTCCGTACGCGTCAACGAGGAGACCATCATCGACCTCGCGCCGCTCACCCTCGCCGAGCGCATGCCCGCGCTCCCCGGTGCCGCGGGCAGTGCGGGCCACCCCGTGAATCACGTCTGCCTGTCCCTGCCCGCCGACGCCTTCGACGCCGTGCGCGCCCGCCTGGCCGAGCACGCCGTCCCCATGACCGGCATCGGACACGACTCCTTCGGCGCCCGGGGCACGGCTCCGCGCAACTTCTACTTCCGGGACCCGGACGGCAACGTCGTGGAGGCACGGCACTACGGCTGACCGGCGCCGGAGGGGCGCGCGACGGGGGCGCGGGGGACCGCGCCTCAGAACAGCGGCTCGGGCAGCACGCCCTCCAGGGCGAGCAGTTTCCGTTTGGTCTCCAGACCGCCCCCGAACCCGCCGATCCCGCCGTCGCTCTCCACCACGCGGTGACACGGCACGACGACCGGCAGCGGATTGGCGCCCATCGCCGCGCCCACCGCCTGCGCGCCGCCCGGCTGCCCGACCCGACCCGCCAGGTCGCCGTACCCGACCACCGAGCCGTACGGCACACCGGCGGCCAGTTCCCGCAGCACCTGGCGGTTGAAGCCGGAGATCAGCGACCAGTCCAGCGGCAGGTCGAAATCCTGCCGCCGGCCGGCGAAGTACGCGTCCAGCTGGGATATCGCCTCGGCCAGCACCGGGTCCGCGGGATCCTCGACGGGCTCCGCGCCCAGTCGGGCCGCCAGCCGCTCCACCGCCCGCTCCCGGACCGCGTCGGTGGCGTGGAACACCACGTTGACCAGCCCGCTGCCGGTCGCCGCGAGCAGCAGCGGACCGATGCCGGTGTCCACGACGGCCCACACAACCCGCTGCCCGCACTGCCCTTCGCTCTCCATGTGCCCCACCGTACGGCCCGCCACTGACAACGCCGCCGCCCGGCCCGGCTGCCTCCGCCCGGCCCGGCCGGGCCGGGCGCGACTTCGCTCAGCTCGCGCGCAGCGCGGCCCGCACCACGTCCGGCTTGTTGGTGATGATCCCGTCGACGCCGTAGCCGACGGCCTTCCAGGTGGTGACCGCGTCGTTCACCGTCCAGGTGAAGACCCGCAGCCGCCTGCCGTGCGGTCCGTCGAGCGAGTGCGCGGTGTTCACATAGCCGGCGGAGATCGAGTCCACCGAGGGGTTGATCAGGTCGGCGAAGCCCGCGTACCGGTGCAGCGAGCCGGCGGACGGTGTACCGAGGTAGCCGGTCGTCACGGCCGGCCGGAGATCGTGCACGACGCGCAGGCTGTCCGCGCTGAAGCTCTGCACGACGAGCCTGCCCAGATGCCGGCTGTCCAGCCAGCCCTCGTTGCTCAGCAGCTTGACGATCTGCTGCTCGATGCCGGGATACAGCTCCGGGTTCTTGATCTCCAGGAAGAGCTTCTCGTGGTTGTGCTCGACCCGGCGCAGGTACTGCGCCAGGGTCGGCACGCGCGTGCCCCGGTACGAGGAGGAGAACCAGCTGCCCGCGTCCAGCCGGGCGATCTCGGCCGCGGTGAAGTCCCTCACTTTCCAGGGCGCCCGGCCGGGGAAGACCTGTTCGACGTCGGTGGTGCGCCGGAGGCTGTCGTCGTGGATGACGACGAGCCGGCCGTCCCGGGTGCGCTGGACGTCGTTCTCGACCCAGGTGAAGCCCAGTGCGGCCGCCTTGTCGATGGCGGCCAGGGTGTTCTCGGGGGCGTAGGCGGAGGCACCCCGGTGCGCGACCACCGTGGGCTCGGCCGCGTCGCCGGCCCGTGCGGTCGGGACGGGGCTGAGCAGGGCGGCCGTTCCCAGCAGCGCGGTGGCCGTGGCGGCGACTGCGCGCGCGTGCATGCGTAGTCCTCACGTCGAGCGAATACGGACAGCACAAGAGTGACAGCAGTGAGTCAACAGCGGTCGGATACGAGACGGCCACAGATTGCACGGACTTGTCCAAGCCCGCTCACTGTTGCCGCACAACTGCGGCAAGGGCGTGTTTCTTTGCCGGAAAATCGTTCGACCATTCCGGTGCGGGTCATACTCTCTGCGTCAACCCTGACCGCTCGGGCGGTCCTGGGACGGGGGCGCATGGCACATATTCCGGGACGCAAAGGGTGAAGGGCAGCCGCGCATGCAGGGCACGGTCGACGGATTCAGCTATGGGGTCGTCACCCCGCTGGTGGCCTATCTGATGGCCTGCCTCGGTGGCGCCCTCGGGCTGCGCTGCACGACCCGGGCCATGCTGGTGACCCACTCCTGGCGGCCCGCCTGGCTCGCTCTGGGCTCGGCGGCGATCGGCTCGGGCATATGGACCATGCACTTCGTCGCCATGATGGGGTTCAGCGTCAAGGAGACCCCGATCCAGTACGACAAACCGATCACCTATGCGAGCCTCGGCCTCGCCATCATCATGGTGAGCGTCGGGATCTTCATAGTCGGTTACCGGGGTGCCACCGGCACGGCGCTCTTCACGGGCGGCACCATCACCGGTCTGGGCATCGCCTCCATGCACTACCTCGGCATGGCCGGCCTGCGCCTGAACGGAACCCTGGAGTACAACACGCTCACGGTGGCCGCCTCAGTGGTGATAGGGGTCGTGGCCGCGACCTCGGCCCTGTGGGCGGCCGGGCAGGTGCGCGGATTCCTGTGGAGCGTCGGCGCGAGCCTCGTCATGGGACTCGCCGTCAGCGGCATGCACTACACCGGCATGGCCGCGCTCTCCGTCCACCTCCACAGCGCGGGCGTGGCGACGCCCGGTGACTCGCCCGCCTCGCTGCTCGCCCCCATGCTGATCGGTCCGCTGGCCTTCCTCTGCCTGGCCGCCGCCGTCGTGATCTTCGACCCGCTGATGGTCACGGGCCGACCCGACCGGCTCCGCGCGGAGCACAAGCCGGGCGTCCCGGCCGGTGAGGTCGGCCACTACCCGAGCCGCCGCCCGTCCCCGCGCGTCGGCCGCCAGCAGACCCACCACACCTCGCGCACCCCGCAGAACCGCTGATCAGACCCGGTTGTCAGTGCGGGGTCGTACGGTGGATTCCATGCGGCCCGTTTCCCACATCGAACGCACGGTGGCGCCCTTCGAGGTCGTCAGCCCGTACCAGCCCAGCGGCGACCAGCCGGCGGCCATCGCCGACCTGGCCAGGCGCATCGAGGCCGGTGAGAAGGACGTCGTCCTCCTCGGCGCGACCGGCACCGGCAAGTCCGCCACCACAGCGTGGATGATCGAGAAGCTCCAGCGCCCCACCCTGGTGATGGCGCCGAACAAGACGCTGGCCGCCCAGCTGGCCAACGAGTTCCGCGAGCTCCTCCCGAACAACGCGGTCGAATACTTCGTCTCGTACTACGACTACTACCAGCCCGAGGCGTACGTTCCGCAGTCGGACACGTACATCGAGAAGGACTCCTCGATCAACGAGGAGGTCGAGCGGCTGCGCCACTCGGCCACCAACTCGCTGCTCACCCGCCGTGACGTGATCGTGGTCGCCTCGGTCTCCTGCATCTACGGCCTCGGTACCCCGCAGGAGTACGTCGACCGGATGGTCCCGCTGCGGGTCGGCGACGAGATCGACCGCGACGACCTGCTGCGCCGCTTCGTGGACATCCAGTACACGCGCAACGACATGGCGTTCACCCGCGGCACCTTCCGCGTCCGCGGCGACACCATCGAGATCTTCCCGGTCTACGAGGAGCTGGCCGTCCGCATCGAGATGTTCGGCGACGAGATCGAGGCTCTCTCCACGCTCCACCCGCTCACCGGCGAGATCATCAGCGACGACCGTCAGCTGTACGTCTTTCCGGCCTCCCACTACGTCGCCGGCCCCGAGCGCATGGAGCGGGCCGTCAACGACATCGAGAAGGAGCTCGGGGAGCGCCTGGCCGAGCTGGAGAAGCAGGGCAAGCTCCTGGAGGCCCAGCGGCTGCGCATGCGCACCACGTACGACCTCGAGATGCTCCGCCAGATCGGCACCTGCTCCGGCGTGGAGAACTACTCGATGCACTTCGACGGCCGCTCGCCCGGCTCCCCGCCGAACACCCTGCTCGACTACTTCCCCGACGACTTCCTTCTCGTCATCGACGAGTCGCATGTCACCGTGCCGCAGATCGGCGCCATGTACGAGGGTGACGCCTCCCGCAAGCGCACCCTGGTCGACCACGGCTTCCGGCTGCCCTCCGCCCTGGACAACCGCCCGCTGAAGTGGGAGGAGTTCCAGGAGCGGATCGGCCAGGCCGTGTACCTGTCGGCGACCCCCGGCACGTACGAGATCTCCCGCGCGGACGGTGTCGTCGAGCAGATCATCCGCCCCACCGGCCTCGTCGACCCCGAGGTCGTCGTCAAGCCCACCGAGGGCCAGATCGACGACCTGGTGCACGAGATCCGCAAGCGCACCGAGAAGGACGAGCGCGTCCTGGTCACCACGCTCACCAAGAAGATGGCCGAGGACCTCACCGACTACTTCCTGGAGCTCGGCATCCAGGTGCGCTATCTGCACAGCGACGTCGACACCCTGCGCCGCGTCGAGCTGCTGCGCGAGCTGCGCTCCGGCGAGTACGACGTCCTGGTCGGCATCAACCTCCTGCGCGAGGGCCTCGACCTGCCCGAGGTCTCCCTGGTGGCGATCCTCGACGCCGACAAGGAGGGCTTCCTGCGCTCCGGCACCTCGCTGATCCAGACCATCGGCCGCGCGGCGCGCAATGTCTCCGGGCAGGTCCACATGTACGCCGACAAGATCACCCCGGCGATGGAGAAGGCCATCGACGAGACCAACCGGCGGCGGGAGAAGCAGGTCGCCTACAACACGGCCAACGGCATCGACCCGCAGCCACTGCGCAAGAAGATCAACGACATCGTCGCCCAGATCGCCCGCGAAGAGGTCGACACCGAGCAACTGCTCGGCTCGGGCTACCGCAAGCTGAAGGACGGCAAGGCCGGCAAGGCACCGGTCCCCGCTCTGGGCGACAAGGCGGCCAAGGGTGCCAAGGGCGCCAAGGCAGGCAAGGCCGCCAAGGGCAAGGCCGGGGAGACGGTGCCCACCGACCGTCCGGCGGCCGAACTCGCCGAGCAGATCGAGGAGATGACGGAGCGTATGCGCGCCGCCGCCGCGGATCTGCAGTTCGAGATCGCGGCCCGGCTGCGCGACGAGGTCTCCGAGATGAAGAAGGAACTGCGCCAGATGAAGGAGGCGGGCCTGGCCTGAGCTCCGGGCCGCCGCCGCACAGCCGGACCCCGGCAAGTGCGCGAAGTGTTGCAAGACCGACACAAAGCGCGGGCCGGGGTTCGGCGCTGTCAGTGGCGCTGCATAGGGTTTTGGACAACCGCGCACTTCGCGGGCGACCGGGGACATCCGACGAGGGGAAGCAGCCGTGACCGTCAACATGACCAAGGGTCAGGCCATCAGCCTGGAGAAGAAGGACGGCGGCTCCCTGAGCGCGGTCCGCATGGGTCTTGGTTGGAAGGCGGCCCCGAGGCGCGGGCTGTTCGGTTCGCGCACCCGTGAGATCGACCTGGACGCCTCGGCGGTGCTCTTCGCCGACAAGCAGCCCGTCGACGTCGTGTTCTTCCGGCATCTGGTGAGCGACGACGGCTCGGTCCGCCACACGGGCGACAACCTCGTCGGCGGTGCCGGCCAGGGCGGTGACGACGAGGCCATCCTCGTCGACCTCGCCCGCGTCCCGGTCCACGTCGACCAGATCGTCTTCACCGTCAACTCCTTCACCGGGCAGACCTTCCAGGAAGTGCAGAACGCCTTCTGCCGACTGGTCGACGAGACCACCGGCCAGGAACTCGCGCGCTACACGCTCGACGGCGGCGGGGAGTACACCGCCCAGATCATGGCGAAGGTGCACCGGTCGGGATCCGGCTGGACGATGACGGCCCTGGGCGTCCCGGCCAGGGGCCGCACCTTCCAGGACCTGGTGCCGACGATCCTGCCGAACCTCTAGCAGCGGCCCGGCGGCACACGAGGACACGACACTCAGGGGGACGTGGGCCATGGCGGCCGAGCTGGTGCGCGGGCAGAACCATCCGCTCTCGCGGAACCGGATCGAGATCCGGATCTCGGCCGAGGTGCCCGTCGTGGCCGGTGCCACCCTCGCCGACGAGCGCGGCCGGGTCGGGGGCACCGACCGGGTGGCCCATCCGGGCGCGCCCGCCCTGCCCAGGGTCGAGGTGTCCCGGCAGGCGGCCGCCGAGCACCGGCTCGCCGTCGACCTCGACGTCATGCCCGAGACCGTGCACCGGGTCAGCATCCTGATCGCCCTGCCCGCCACGCCCGCCGGCCCGCCCTGCTTCGGCGCCTGCGCGGCACCGCGCGCCGCGGTGACCGGCCTCGACGGCACCGAGGTCGCCGGCTACACCCTCACCGGTCTGGACGCCGAGTCGGCGGTCGTCGCGCTGGAGCTCTACCGCCGCCAGACGGTCTGGAAGCTCCGCGCGGTGGGCCAGGGCTACGCGGCGGGCCTCCCGGCGCTCCTCACCGACCAGGGCCTGCCCCGGGCCGCCGAACTCGCCCGACGGATCGACGAAGCGGTGGCGCGCGGCCTGGCCCGCTCGGTCCAGCCGCAGACCGCGGACGCCGACCGGTCCCGCCGCGAGGCCGCCTCCGTCACCGGTCCCGACCTGCCGGGCACCACAACCGCCGCCGGATCTCCGTACGGCGTCCAGGCACCTGGCGACACCCCGGACCGGCTCGCCCCAGAGCCTCCCACCCCGGCCGAGACCGCGGTGACCGGTCCGCCTGCCGGCGGCCCCATCGACTACACCCATCCGAAGCGACGCCGACCGTCCCGGCCCCCGGCCTTCACCGAACCGGCCTTCGCTGAACCGGCCTCCGACGTGCCGGCCCCGGTGGAGGGGCCCGCGCCGCCCGTGGCGGGTGACGCGGCCGGCTGGTCCATGGACGAGCGGCTGTACAACCAGGTCTGGGGCATGTTCGAGGACCTGGCCCGTTCCACCGCCGCCTTTCGCAGCGCCGTCGACTTCGCCGAGTCGCGCCTGGAGAAGGAGCTCGACCAGGCCCTCGTGGACCCGCGCAGCCGACTGGGCTCGGCGGGTGACGCCGCCCGCGAGGCGGCCCAGGCCCGGCAGGCCCAGCTCGTCGATCAGGCGCGGGCGGTGCTCGACCGGGACCTGGCCCAGCTCACCGCCGAGTCCGAGGTCGTCGAGCCCGCACTGCCACCGGCGTACGCCCGCTGGGACAACCCGGTCTGGCACGGCTACCGGGTGCCGGCCGAGCCGCCGATGGCCGTCCGGCTGGGCGACCTCAGCCTCCCGGAGAGCGAGCCGCTGCGCATTCCGATGCTGGTCCGGCTGCCCCTGGAGCGAGGTCTGTGGATCGACAGCGGCGTGCCCGACGCGTCCCGCCACGGGGAGGCGGGTGAGCTGCGGCAGCCGGCCCTGCGGGCGGCGGTGGCGCTCGCGGCCCGGCTGCTGGCCATCCATCCGGCGGGGGAGTTCGGCGTTCAGGTCATCGATCCGGCGGGAGCCGGCGGGGCCGCGCTCGCACCGCTGACGGAGGCCGGTGTGCTGGACGGGCCGCCCGCGTCGGGCGCCGCCGGTGTGACGAACACGCTGGGCCGGCTCGCCGAGCGCGTCGACCTGGTGCAGATGGCGCTGCGTGGCGGTGTGTCCGACGCGCTGCCGTCCGGTCCGGCCACCTCGCGGCACCTGCTGATCGTTCACGACTTCCCGCACGGTTTCGACGACCGGGCCGTCACCCAGCTGCGCTATCTCGCGGACGAGGGCCCCGAGGCCGGTGTCCACCTTCTGCTGGTCGCCGATCGTGCGGACGCCACCGCCTACGGCCCGTTGCTCGATCCGCTGTGGCGTTCACTGATGCGACTCACCCCCGTCCCGGACGATCACCTGGCCGACCCGTGGGTGGGACATGCCTGGACCTACGAGCCCTGTCTCGTACCGCCCGGCAGCCGGGTGCTCCAGCAGGTGCTCACCGAGGTCGCGACCGCTCGCATCAAGCTCACGTAAACCGCTTGGACCAGCTAACTTGGTCCTTTCTTGACCAATTGCTTTACCTTCCCTTGGGTGTTGGGTACTCTTTTCCGTACGGAGGGGAGTACTCCCTGTCTGCTGCGGCGTACCCGTCAATACGGATCCGACCGGATCCCGGGGCGTCGGCCCGTGTCGGGTGGAAGAGACCTCCGGTAGCGCAACGCCGAATCTTTGCCGTTCACTAACCGGAGGCAGCAGTGGATGTGTCCGTGACCCTGTGGGTCCTCACGATCCTGGGCCTGGCCGCCCTGATCGCGGTCGATTTCTTCATCGGCCGCAAGCCGCATGACGTATCCGTCAAGGAAGCAGGCATCTGGACCGTCGTCTGGATCGCGCTGGCCGGGCTCTTCGGCCTCGGCCTGCTGCTCTTCGGCGGCGGCCGGCCCGCCGGCGAGTTCTTCGCGGGCTTCATCACCGAGAAGTCGCTGAGTGTCGACAATCTCTTCGTCTTCGTCCTGATCATGGCGAAGTTCGCCGTGCCCTCGCAGTACCAGCAGCGGGTGCTGCTCGTGGGTGTCCTCATAGCCCTGGTGCTTCGGGCCGTCTTCATCGCCGCGGGTGCCGCGATCCTCGCCAGCTTCTCGTGGGTCTTCTACCTCTTCGGCGCCTTCCTGATCTGGACCGCCTGGAAGCTGATCCAGGAGGCCAGGGCCGACCAGGAGGAAGAGGAGTTCGAGGAGAACAAGCTGCTCAAGGCCGCGGAGCGCCGGTTCGGTGTGGCCGACCGCTACCACGGCACCAAGCTGTGGATCCAGCAGAACGGCAAGCGGGTCATGACCCCGATGCTGGTCGTGATGCTCGCCATCGGTACGACCGACGTCCTGTTCGCGCTGGACTCCATCCCCGCGATCTTCGGCCTGACGCAGGACCCGTACATCGTCTTCACGGCCAACGCCTTCGCGCTGATGGGCCTGCGACAGCTGTACTTCCTCATCGGCGGACTGCTGAGGAAACTGGTCCACCTCTCCTACGGCCTGTCGATCATCCTCGGCTTCATCGGCGTCAAGCTGGTGCTGCACGCTCTGCACGAGTCCGGCGTCCACGTCCCGGAGATCAGCATCCCGGTCTCGCTCGGCGTGATCTGCGGGGTCCTGATCGTCACCACCGTCACCAGCCTGCGGGCCTCCAGGAAGCAGGCGGCGGCCGAGGCGGCGCAGGCCACGAGCGAAGGCGCTCCGAAGGACAGCATCGACGTCTGACCACGTCGGACGTAGGAACAACCACCCCGTGCGGCGGTGCCGGGCGCATTGCCGACCCACCGCCGCGGATGCTTCGTTGGGTGGCGGAACGTCCCCGGTCCGGGGGCGCCGCCGCCCGGTGGAGGCAACCGTGACATTCGTCCAGATCATCGACTTCGAGACCGACCGCATCGACGAGCTGAAGGCCCTCGCCGACGAGCTGGGCAGCCGGCTCGCCGGCCGTGAGAACAGCCCCGCACGCCGCCTGATCCTCAAGGACCGCAGCCGCCCCGGCCGCTACCTCGGCGTGATCGAGTTCGACTCCTACGAGGAGGCCGTGCGCAACAGCGAGGACCCCGAGACGAGCAAGTTCGCCGAGCAGATGGCCGCCCTGTGCACCCGGCCGCCGTCCTTCACCGACTGTGACGTCGTGGACCTGACCGACTTCACGTAACCGTCCCGCCGACCACCCCAGGACCGGGGGCCGCGCCGTGCCGGCGGCGGGCCCCCGCAGCCCCGAAAGGATCCGAATGCGAAGCCCGTACGCCTCTGCCACCATCGCTGCATGATCACTCGGTCCGGGTCGCTCACCACCCAGTGGACGCTCCTCGTGCCGGTGCTCGCGGTCGTCCTGCTCCTGTTCACCTGGGGCCGCAGTCTGCCCGGCGCGGTCGTCGCCGTGGTGACCGTGGTCCTCGCCGGATCGGTCCTCGCCGCGGTCCATCACGCCGAGGTCGTGGCCCACCGAGTCGGCGAACCCTTCACCTGGCACTCGGATCCGCCATGGCCAGCATCGGCCTGACCATCCCCGCCGTGGCCCTCGCCTCGGTCTGGCTCTCAGGGCCCCTGGTCCTCGGCCTCGGCGCCACCCCTATGCTGCTGCTCGCGCTGACCGTGGTGGTCAGCTCCCTGACCGTGGTGCCGGGCCGCGCCACACCGCTCCAGGGCGGCGTCCACCTCGTGCTGTTCGCCGCCTGTCTGGAACTGGCGATCAACCCGTAGCCGGTCCGCGCGCTCACCCGGCGGCCGGTTCGGCCGCCGCCACCGGCACCGGACGCGTCTCCGGCAGCAGGGCGAAGCACCCCAGGCTCAGCAGGGCGATCCCGGTCAGATACGCCCCCACGGCCCACGGTACGCGTCCACCGCGCTCCGCCAGCGCGGTCGCCACGATCGGCGTCAGCGCTCCTCCGAGGACCCCGCCGAGGTTGTAGCCGACGGCGGCACCGGTGCAGCGCACCCGGGGTGCGTAGAGCTCCGGGAGATAGGCGGCGACCACCGCGAACATGGTGACGAAGG
Organism: Streptomyces sp. NPDC051987; assembly: GCF_040680735.1. Classification (NCBI taxonomy): domain Bacteria; kingdom Bacillati; phylum Actinomycetota; class Actinomycetes; order Kitasatosporales; family Streptomycetaceae; genus Streptomyces; species Streptomyces sp. NPDC051987. The sequence continues at coordinate 61,739 of NZ_JBFAXI010000038.1, forward strand.
CGACCAGGGCACCCGTGAACCCGAGGAACATCAGCAGCGGCTGACCGGTGGCGAGCAGCGCGACCATCGGGAACATCCACAGCGCCGAGGCGGCGCACCCCGCCAGGCACAGCGGCCGGCGCCCGTAGCGGTCGCCCAGCAGGGCCATCGCCGGCGTGAGCGACGCCTTCACCACCACGGCGGCCATGACACAGGTCAGCATGACCGTACGGCTCACCCCGAGCCGCTCCGTGCCGTAGGCCAGCGACCAGGTCGTCACCGCGTAGAACACCGCGTACCCGACCGCGAGCGCCCCGGCCGTCAGCAGCACCAGCCGCCAGTGGTGGCGTACGACTTCGGCGAACGGCACGCGCGCGGGCTCGTCGATCTCCAGGAACCGCGGAGTCTCGGCGAGCGACGAACGAAGCCAGAGCCCGCCCAGGGCCAGTGCCCCGGCCGCCCAGAACGGCACCCGCCATCCCCAGCGCGCGAACTGGGCGTCCGGCAGAAGGGCCGAGAGGGCCAGCAGCACGCCGTTGGCGAGGAGGAAGCCGATGGCCGGACCGATCTGCGGAAAGCTCGACCACAGGGCGCGCCGCCCGGCGGGCGCGTGTTCCACGGTCAGCAGCACGGCCCCGCCCCACTCCCCGCCGAGCCCCAGCCCCTGCAGGAAGCGCAGCAGGAGGAGCAGCAGGGGAGCGGCGAGGCCGATCCTGTCGTAGGACGGCACGAACCCGACCGCAACCGTCGACGCACCCGTCAGCAGCAGCGACCCGACGAGCACCGGACGCCGGCCGCGCCGGTCCCCGATGTGCCCGAACAGCACCGAGCCCAGCGGCCGGGCCACGAACCCCACGCCGAACGTCCCGAACGCCGCCAGCGTCCCCGCCAGCGGTGAGAACGTCGGGAAGAACAGCGGTCCCAGGACGAGCGCCGCCGCCGTCCCGTAGACGAAGAAGTCGTAGAACTCGATCGCGGTCCCGGCGAGGGAGGCGGCTGCCAGCCGAAGCATCGACGGGCCCCTTACGGTGCGTGTATCCTGCATGCTCCGTCAACTACTCAGGGTGATCGACGGTTACGGGGGCGCACGGTGGTGAGACGCTTCGCGCGGGAGCCGCCGCGCACCGTGATAGACCGGACCGAGCAGCGGTCCTTCCCGGACCGTTCGTCTGTCCCACGGACGTCCCACGGATGTCCCACCGACCGGAGGAATCGTGCCCCGCACCCTGGCCAACGCCCCGATCATGATCCTCAACGGGCCCAACCTGAACCTGCTGGGCCGGCGTCAGCCCGAGATCTACGGCTCGGACACCCTCGCCGACGTCGAGGCCCTGTGCGTCAAGGCGGCGGCCGCGCACGGCGGCACCGTGGACCTCCGGCAGTCGAACCACGAGGGCGAACTGGTCGACTGGATCCACGAGGCACGCACCGACCACTGCGGGATCGTCATCAACCCCGGCGCCTACTCGCACACCTCCATCGCGATCCTGGACGCCCTCAACACCTGTGACCGCATGCCGGTGGTGGAGGTCCACATCTCCAACATCCACCAGCGGGAGTCGTTCCGGCACCACTCCTACGTGTCCCTGCGCGCCGACGGAGTGATCGCCGGGTGTGGCGTACAGGGCTATGTGTTCGGCGTGGAGCGGGTGGCGGCGCTGCTCGGCGCCACCACCGCCGACGCCTAGGGCCCGTCCGCCGACTTGATCCGCCGGACAGGCCCTGGCGCACCGTACAGGCCCTGGCGCCGCGGCGCCCTCAGAGCCGTCCGGCCTCCACGATCCGCCGCAGGAAGCGCCGGGTGCGCTCCTGCCGGGGGTCGCCGAACACCTGCTCGGCCGTGCCGCGTTCGAGGACGACGCCGCCGTCGAGGAAGCAGACCTGGTCGGCTACGTCCCGGGCGAAGCCCATCTCGTGGGTCGCCAGCACCATCGTCATCCCCTCGCCCTTGAGATCCCGGACCACGGTGAGCACCTCGCCCACCAGCTCCGGGTCCAGGGCGGCGGTGATCTCGTCGAGCAGCAGCAGCCGGGGCCGTACCGCCAGGGCCCGCACGATCGCCACCCGCTGCTGCTGGCCGCCGCTCAGCCGGTCGGGATAGGCGTCCGCCTTGTCGCCCAGTCCCAGGCGCCCCAGCAGCTCCCTGGCCCGCTCCTCGGCCTCCGCGCGGGAGGCGCCGTGCACCCGGCGCGGCGCCAGGGTGATGTTCTCCAGCACGGTCATGTGCGGGAAGAGGTTGTACGCCTGGAAGACCACGCCGATCCGGCGGCGCACCGCGTCCTGGTCGGCACGCGGGTCGGTGATCTCCTCGCCGTCCAGCCAGATCGCGCCGTCGTCGATCTCCTCCAGGAGGTTGGCGCAGCGCAGCAATGTCGACTTGCCGGAACCGGAGGCCCCGATCAGCGCCGTCACCGTGTGCGGGGCGACCTCCAGGTCGACGTCCCGCAGGACCACCGCATCCCCGAACGTCTTGCGGACGGACTCCATGCGCAGGACAGGCGCGTCGCTCATATGGATCCTCCCTGGGCCCGCCGGCGGTCCATCCGGGCCGTCACCCAGTCCGTGAAGCGGGTCATCGGGATGGTCAGCGCCACGAAGACCAGCCCGGCGACGATGTACGGCGTGTAGTTGAGGCTGCGCTGGGCGATGATGTCGGACGCCCGTACGGCGTCGATCGCGCCGCCGATGGACACGAGTCCCGTGTCCTTCTGCAGCGACACCAGGTCGTTCAGCAGCGGCGGCACCTGGCGGCGTACCGCCTGGGGGAGCACCACGTACCGCAGCGCCTGCCGGTTGGTCAGCCCCAGCGAGCGGGCCGCGGCCCGCTGCGAGGGGTGCACGGACTCGATGCCCGCCCGGAACACCTCGGCGACGTAGGCGGAGTACGTCAGCGTCAGTGCCGCACCGCCCAGCAGCACGGGGTCGACGGTCACGCCCTGGAGGCGCAGCGCGGGTACACCGAAGACCACGATCATCAGGTTGATGAGCAGTGGCAGCCCGCGGAAGAAGTCCGTGTACGCCGCCGCCAGCGCCCGCAGTGGGAAGAAGACCGGCCCCGGCAGTGTGCGGGCGATGGCGATCAGCATGCCCAGGACGAGTACCAGCACGCCGCAGACCAACAGCAGCCGCACGTTGAGCCACAGGCCTTCGAGGACCTTGGGGAACGCCTCGCGCGCGTACTGCCCGTCGAAGAAGGTCTCCTTGGTGCGCTCCCAGCCCGGCGCGCTGACCACGACCAGGTACAGGACGACGGCCGTGACCAGCGTCGACAGCGCGGCGATCGCGGTCGCGCGACGGGCGCGCGCACGCTTGTAGCGCTCCCGCTCCAGCCGTCGTCCCGAGGGGGTGTAGCCGCCGGCGCCCGCGGGGGCGCCGGCCGGCATGTCGCCCTTGTCGTCCGCACCCTCCCGGCCGGACTCGTCCTTGGTGACCGTCACTTGAGCACCGGCGCGTCGACGGCGTCGGACAGCCACTGCTTGTCCAGCTTCGCCAGGGTGCCGTCCTTGCGCAGGGCGTCCACGGCCGAGGTCACGCAGGGCGTGAGGTCGCTGCCCTTGTCCAGGACGAGCCCGAACTGCTCGGGCGTGCCGCCCTGGTTCTCGAACTGGCCGACGATCTTGGCATTGGTCACCTGGGCCGCGGTGACGTAGAAGGCGGTCGGCAGGTCGGTGACGATCGCGTCCACCTGGCCGTTCTTCAGTGCCGAGATGGCCTGGTCGTTCTTGGAGTAGGCGGCCGCCTCCTGGGACGGCTTCACCACGTCGCTGATGTAGTTGAGGCTCGTCGTGCCGACCTGGGCGCCGAGCTTGAGACCCTTGAGGTCCGCGACGCTCGTCGCCTTCGCGGCCTTGCTGCCCTTGAGCGCGATGACCGCCTGGCGGACGTCGTAGTAGCCGGACGAGAAGTCCACGGCCTTCTTGCGCTCGGTGCTGATGGACACCTGGTTGATGTCGAAGTCGAAGGTCTTCACGCCGGGCGCGAACGCCTTGTTGAACGGCACCCGCTGCCAGACGACCGCGCTCTTGCCGTACCCCAGCTGCTGCGCCACGGCGTACGCGACGGCCGACTCGAAGCCCTCGCCGTTGGCCGGCTTGTCGTCCTTGAACCACGGCTCGTACGCCGGCTCGTCGGTCGCGATCGTCAGCTTGCCGGAGGTCTTGGTGGCCAACTTGCCCTTGGTGCAGGCGGATCCGGTTGACGAGGCCGAGGAGGAGGGTCCACCGGAGGCCTTGTCGTCCGGCTGCGGAGCGCAGCCGACAGCGGTGGCGAGCAGGGCTATGGTGGCGGCGGCAGCGCGACGCAGCGCGCTCGGGGCAGGGTGCATGGCGGGAGAGTGACAGCGAACGCCGCGTTTGTCCAGGTCAAGCCGGTATTTGTCCGCATGTTGGGAACGGGTGTTGCGGTTTTGTGAACGCCGCGACCGAGAGGCGGACACGCCGGGGCCGCCGACCGAGGGCGGGGAATGATGGCCGGCGGCCCGTACCGCGCAGGAGCCGTCATCCTGTGCGGGGCTGCCACCAGTTGACTGCGCCGTCGCGCGCGCCGGGAGCGTGCGCTGGAGACCGGCGCGTGCGAACCGTTCACACGGGGCGCGCGAAGGAACGCGCGCCCGCGCTCACCACCCCCGCCCGCGCTCACCACCCGCGCGCGTGCCACTCCGGCAGGTGCGGGCGCTCCGTGCCCAGCGTGGTGTCGTTGCCGTGCCCCGGGTACACCCAGGTCTCGTCCGGCAGGACGTCGAAGATCTTCGTCTCGACGTCGTGGATCAGGCTCGCGAAGGCCTTCGGGTCCTTGCGCGTGTTGCCCACGCCCCCGGGGAAGAGGCAGTCGCCGGTGAAGACGTGCGGGTGCCCGTGCGGGTCGTCGTAGACCAGGGCGATGGAGCCGGGGGTGTGGCCCACCAGATGGCGGGCGGTGAGCTCGACCTGGCCGACCCGGATCACGTCGCCGTCGTCCACGAGGACGTCGGTGGTGACCGGGATGCCGGAGGCGTCCTCGCGGCCCGCGTACGTCCGCGCCCCGGTCGCGGCGACGACCTCGGCCAGCGCCTGCCAGTGGTCGCCGTGCTGGTGGGTGGTGACGACGGACGCGATGCCGTCGTCACCGATCATGCCCAGGAGCGTCTCCGCGTCGTTGGCCGCGTCGATCAGCAGTTGCTCGTCGGTGGCGCGGCAACGCAGCAGATAGGCATTGTTGTCCATCGGCCCGACCGCGATCTTGCTGATCATCAGGTCCTTGAGCTCGTGCACGTCGGCCGGTCCGCCGACCGTCACCTCTCCGCTGTACGTCATGGCGATCAGCCTATAGCGGGGAGCCGGCGCCGGTGCGCCGCGCGCTGCCCGCGCTACAGCGGCGGAAGCACGGGCAGGGGGCCGCCCTTGACGGCCAGGGCCGAGCCGTCGCGGCGGCCGGCCAGCCAGCCCAGCAGGTCGGCGGCGGATCCCTCGACGCCGATCGGACCGCCCGGCGCGCCGCCGCCCGTCGTCCAGACCAGGCCGCTGTCGGTGCGCAGCTCGGTCGACGGGACCTCGCGGTGCCCGCGGAACCGCTCCGCGAGAAAGTCGATCTCCCGCTCGGTGAACTCCGCCGGCAGGTCCTCCAGCTCGTAGCCGATCCCGAGGTCGACATGGTGCAGCTCGACCTCGGCCCAGCGGCGCATCGGCAGCCGGGCCGCGATGTCGGTCACCCCGTTGCGCAGCTCCACCGTCCGCGACCAGTCCGCGGGCTCGGCGGCTCGGGCCAGGAACCCGGCGTGGCTCGCGCGCAGGTCGGCCAGCTGCACGTCGAGCGGACGCGGCGCGCCACGCTCGATGTCGGCGTCCCGCGCCTCGGCGGAGACGTACATGGGACGCCCGTCCAGGGCGTTGGCGAGCGCGTCCGCGTTGCGGGCGAGGTGGGCGAGGACATGGCCGACCGTCCAGCCGGGCAGCCGTGACGGTCGCGCACCGGCCGCGTTGTCCAGTGCGGCGACCGCGGTGAGGAGCCGGTCGGTCGCTTCCTGTACAGACGCCAGGTCATGAGCGTGATCAATCATGGGGCTGACAGTAGCCCCGCCACCCCTTCGGGTGAAGGTTGAGCGCGGGCTCAGTAAATCGAATGGACGTGCTATATCGTCGGTGACGGCGTCGGGCATGCTGGATGGTCCGGGATTGTTTACGCATCCAGGAATCCGACCGGCGTTGTCAGTGGCTCCCCCTAGTCTGAAGAAGCACGGGGCCCTGCCCCTGTCACTTCTCTCAAGAAAGGTGCGGACCGGCTGTGGCCGACCGTCTCATCGTCCGTGGCGCGCGCGAGCACAACCTGAAGAACGTCTCGCTCGACCTGCCTCGTGACTCGCTCATCGTCTTCACGGGTCTGTCCGGGTCGGGCAAGTCCTCCCTGGCCTTCGACACGATCTTCGCCGAGGGCCAGCGTCGCTACGTGGAGTCGCTCTCCTCGTACGCCCGCCAGTTCCTCGGGCAGATGGACAAGCCGGACGTGGACTTCATCGAAGGCCTGTCTCCCGCGGTCTCGATCGACCAGAAGTCGACCTCGCGCAACCCGCGCTCCACGGTCGGCACCATCACCGAGGTCTACGACTACCTGCGCCTGCTCTTCGCGCGCATCGGAAAGCCGCACTGCCCCGAGTGCGGCCGCCCGATCTCCCGCCAGTCGCCGCAGGCCATCGTGGACAAGGTCCTGGAGCTGCCGGAGGGGAGCCGCTTCCAGGTGCTCTCGCCGCTGGTGCGCGAGCGCAAGGGCGAGTTCGTCGATCTCTTCGCCGACCTCCAGACCAAGGGCTACTCCCGCGCGCGCGTGGACGGCGAGACCGTCCAGCTGTCCGACCCGCCGACGCTGAAGAAGCAGGAGAAGCACACCATCGAGGTGGTCGTCGACCGCCTCACGGTGAAGGACACCGCCAAGCGGCGCCTCACCGACTCCGTGGAGACCGCGCTCGGCCTGTCCGGGGGCATGGTCGTGCTCGACTTCGTCGACCTCCCCGAGGACGACCCCGAGCGCGAGCGCATGTACTCGGAGCACCTGTACTGCCCGTACGACGACCTGTCCTTCGAGGAGCTGGAGCCCCGCTCCTTCTCCTTCAACTCGCCCTTCGGCGCCTGCCCCGAGTGCACCGGCATCGGCACGCGCATGGAGGTCGACCCGGAGCTGATCGTCCCGGACGAGGACAAGTCGCTCGACGAGGGCGCCATCCACCCCTGGTCGCACGGCCACACCAAGGACTACTTCGGCCGGCTGATCGGCGCCCTCGCCGACGCGCTGGGCTTCCGCACCGACATCCCCTTCGCCGGCCTCCCGCAGCGCGCCAAGAAGGCCCTGCTCTACGGCCACAAGACGCAGATCGAGGTCCGCTACCGCAACCGGTACGGCCGCGAGCGTGTGTACACCACGCCTTTCGAGGGCGCCGTGCCGTTCGTCAAGCGCCGGCACAGCGAGGCCGAGAGCGACGCCAGCCGTGAGCGCTTCGAGGGCTACATGCGCGAGGTGCCCTGCCCGACCTGTCAGGGCACACGCCTGAAGCCGATCGTCCTCGCGGTGACGATCATGGACAAGTCGATCGCCGAGGTCTCGGCGATGTCCATCAGCGACTGCGCGGACTTCCTGGGCGAGCTCAGGCTCAACGCCCGCGACAAGAAGATCGCCGAGCGCGTGCTCAAGGAGGTCAACGAGCGGCTGCGGTTCCTGGTCGACGTCGGGCTCGACTACCTCTCGCTGAACCGCGCGGCCGGCACCCTCTCCGGCGGCGAGGCCCAGCGCATCCGCCTGGCCACCCAGATCGGCTCCGGCCTCGTCGGCGTCCTGTACGTCCTGGACGAGCCGTCGATCGGCCTGCACCAGCGCGACAACCACCGGCTGATCGAGACCCTGGTCCGGCTGCGCGACATGGGCAACACGCTCATCGTCGTCGAGCACGACGAGGACACCATCAAGGTCGCCGACTGGGTCGTCGACATCGGTCCCGGCGCCGGCGAGCACGGCGGCAAGGTCGTGCACAGCGGCTCCCTGAAGGAGCTGCTCGCCAATGCCGAGTCGCAGACCGGCCAGTACCTGTCCGGCCGGAAGTCGATCCCGCTGCCCGACATCCGCCGCCCGCAGGACCCGTCCCGCAGGCTCACCGTGCACGGCGCCCGCGAGAACAACCTCCAGGACATCGACGTGTCCTTCCCGCTGGGCGTGTTCACGGCCGTCACGGGCGTCTCCGGCTCCGGCAAGTCGACGCTGGTCAACGACATCCTGTACACGCACCTGGCCCGCGAACTGAACGGCGCGCGGAACGTCCCGGGCCGGCACACGCGCGTGGACGGCGACGACCTCGTGGACAAGGTCGTGCACGTCGACCAGTCGCCCATCGGCCGCACCCCGCGGTCGAACCCGGCGACCTACACCGGCGTCTTCGACCACGTCCGCAAGCTGTTCGCCGAGACCACCGAGGCGAAGGTCCGCGGCTACCAGCCGGGCCGCTTCTCCTTCAACGTCAAGGGCGGCCGCTGCGAGAACTGCGCGGGTGACGGCACGATCAAGATCGAGATGAACTTCCTCCCGGACGTCTACGTCCCGTGCGAGGTCTGCCACGGCGCCCGGTACAACCGGGAGACCCTGGAGGTCCACTACAAGGGCAAGTCCATCGCCGAGGTCCTGAACATGCCCATCGAGGAGGCCATGCACTTCTTCGAGGCGGTTCCGGCGATCAACCGTCACCTCAGGACGCTGAACGACGTCGGTCTCGGCTACGTCCGCCTCGGCCAGTCCGCCACCACGCTGTCCGGCGGTGAGGCACAGCGTGTGAAGCTCGCCAGCGAACTGCAGAAGCGCTCCACCGGGCGCACGGTCTACGTCCTCGACGAGCCGACCACCGGTCTGCACTTCGAGGACATCAGCAAGCTGCTGAAGGTACTCGGCGGCCTCGTCGACAAGGGCAACACGGTCATCGTCATCGAGCACAACCTCGACGTGATCAAGACCGCCGACTGGGTCGTCGACATGGGTCCGGAGGGCGGCGCGGGCGGCGGACTCGTCGTCGCGGAGGGCACCCCCGAGGAGATCGCGGCGGTCCCGGCCAGCCACACCGGCAAGTTCCTGCGCGAGATCCTCGGCGCCGACCGGATCAGCGACGCCAGCTCGGTGAAGGCCCCGCGCCGGACCGCGGCGAAGAGGACGGCCGCGGCGAAGACGGTCGCCGCGAAGTCGACGGCGAGGAAGACGGCGACCGCCACGACCGCGTCGACCACGGACAACACGGCCACGAAGAAGGCGGCCGGTGCCGCGAAGAAGGCGACCCCCACGAAGAAGGCGACGACGCGGGCCCGCAAGGCCTGAGCTCCGGCAGGTCACCTGCTCGGACAGATCCCAGCAGATCCGAAGAAAAGCGGCGCCCCGCGGGAACTTCCCGTGGGGCGCCGCTCGTTCCATGATCAGCCGCCCGATCCCCGCGGTGGGCACGGACCTTGACTCCTCAACAGAGAGCTCTGAAGACACAGGCCTCCCACGCCGCAGTCCGTCCAGCAGGGCCTCGCCGAAGGCGTCGCGGGAGGAGCGCGAGCAGAACGCGGTGGGGGAGCCGAGGCGGCCGAGGGGCACGGCCGTGTTGTAGGGGCCACCGCCGAGCGCCGGCTGTAGGGCCGCGAGGGCACCCGCCTCTCCCGCTTCCGCCGCCGATTCCGTCCGGACCGGAAGACTCCGCTCGGGTCGCCATGCCGCCCCGGGCCGGGAAGCCACCGCACCGGCCGCGGCCGCGGCCGCGTGAACGCTCGAGCAAGCGCTTACGTCCCGGGGGAGGAGCACACCCCACCCCGAAGCGGGACGTTCCGCCCAGGTAGTGTCGTCCCACAAGGTTCCGGGCAGCTGCCTCCCGGAGACCGCACCGCACCGTCCCCCTGCACCGCCCCGACCGCCCAGGAGTGCCTGTGTCCGCCCGTCGCACCGCGAGTCACCGCACCGCGAGTCGCCGTACTGTCCTGCGGGGAGCGGCCGTCACCTCGGTCGCCGGACTGGGGGCGGCCGCCTGCACGGCACCAGGCGGTGCGGCCACGACGGAGGCCACGCCCACCGCGCCGGTCGACCTCGGAGCCGAGAGCGAGCTCGCCAAGGGCGGCGCCCGTCTGGACCGGGAGCACAACGTGGTCGTCAGCCGGTCGGCCGACGGCACCCTGAAGGCGTACAGCACGATCTGCACGCACGCGGGATGCCCGATCAACAAGCTCCAGGGCACGACGTTGGTCTGCCCCTGCCACGGCAGCGAGTTCGACGCCCTGACCGGCAAGGTGATGCGCTCGCCCGCCACCGAGCCGTTGCAGGAGCTGCCGGTGAAGACCGCGAACGGCCGGATCGTGGCGGGACCCGGCGCCTGACCGGCGGGCGCCGGCTGCTCGGCGCCGGAGCTCAGCGCCGGTTCACTCCCAGTCCCAGCCGATCCCCAGCAGGCCCGGCCGGACCCGGGGCTCGACCAGGTGGACGGACCGGTGCGGCCCGCTCAGCGACAGACTCTGCCGGCCACTGCGCGGGGCCGCCGCCGAATGCTGGGCGAATCGGTGGCACCGGGTCGGCAGCGCGTCGGCGGCGAAACGCACCTGAAGGGTGTACTGGCCGCCGGGAAAGGCGAAGCCGCGGACGTACTCGCGGGAGACACCGGCCGTGCCGTCCTCGACGGCGTAGCGGAAGAGGAAGGTGTCGCCGGAGCGCAGGCGCGTGCCGAAGAGGAGTTCGGCGACGAGGAGGCCGGTCTCCTGGTCCGACCGGACGCGTCCCGCACGGCAGTTCTCCAGCGCGTGCAGGGTCATGCGCTGCGGGGCGCAGCCGGGATCGCCCTGGTGGACGGCCACGAAGCGGTCGACGCCGTCCCGGTGGGCGCGCACGATGTGCTGGGACTCGCGGGCGGCCAGTTCCCGGTGGCCGCCGATCCGTACCCGTTCGTGGTGTCCCAGGGTGTGCAGACCGCCGTCGAGGGACCAGTCGAACTCGGCCTGCAGCCGGTCCAGCACGTCACAGGCCTCGACGAACGAGCGGTACGAGCGGGCGGCGGGCCGGCGCGCCGCAGGACCGTCCTCGGCGTCGGCGAGCAGCCGGATCAGGGACTCCTCCGGGAGCTGGAGGATCTCTTCCAGTGCTCGGACGGCCCGCAGGGACTCCGGGCGCTGCGGGCGGCGGGCACCCTGCTGCCAGTAACTCAGGCTGGTCACGCCCACTTTGACGCCGTAGCGCGACAGATGGTGCTGCACGCGCTGGAGCGGCAGCCCGCGGGCGGCGATCGCGGCGCGCAGGGCCACGTGGAAGGGGCCGCCGCGCAGGGCGGAGTCCAGTTCCGCGGTGGCGACGTCCGCGTGCTGTATGCCGTGCCGCATGCAGGGGGGCCTTTCTGTCGGGGGGTCCAACGGCTGGTCAGGCCGTTGACGCGGGTCGGGGCCGCCCCGTCGGCGCCGGGGGCGGCCGTACCTGGGCACGCCGCGTCCGCAGGCCGTCGCTCGCGGCCCCGAGTTCCCCCGCATTGAAGCGTGTTGACCAATCCCCGACAACACCTTCGGCCGGTCCGGCGCGCCCGACTGGCCGAGGCGCGCCCCCTTGACCGGCGGGATCGCCCGGAGGCGGAGGTGCCGCCGGCGGTCAGGGGACCGGAGATCGTGCACGGGAGGGCGCCGATTCAGGGAGGAATGCGGGCAAGATCCCTCACCCTGGGTCCGACGGCGCCACGCCGGTAGCGAAGCGTGTTCGTGTGTGCGGCATCCCGGAACCCCCCGCGATGTCACCGAGGTGACCGATTCCGTGATCCGGAATCCGGGCGGGGTGTGTGTCCGTGCACGCCAGTAGGGTGTGAGACATGGCCGATCCCTCCAGCTACCGCCCCAAGCCGGGACAGATCCCGGACTCTCCCGGGGTGTACAGGTTCCGTGACGAGCACCGTCGGGTGATCTACGTCGGAAAGGCGAAGAGCCTGCGCCAGCGTCTGGCGAACTACTTCCAGGACCTGGCGGGCCTGCACCCCCGCACCAGGACGATGGTCACCACCGCCGCGTCCGTGGAGTGGACCGTGGTGTCCACGGAGGTCGAGGCGCTCCAGCTGGAGTACTCCTGGATCAAGGAGTACGACCCCCGCTTCAATGTGAAGTACCGCGACGACAAGAGCTACCCGTACCTCGCGGTCACGATGAACGAGGAGTTCCCGCGGGTCCAGGTGATGCGCGGTCACAAGAAGAAGGGCGTGCGCTACTTCGGCCCCTACGCCCACGCGTGGGCGATCCGGGACACCGTCGACCTGCTGCTGCGGGTGTTCCCGGTGCGCACCTGCTCCGCCGGGGTCTTCAAGAACGCCGCCCGCACCGGCCGCCCCTGCCTGCTCGGCTACATCGGCAAGTGCTCGGCCCCCTGTGTCGGCCGGATCTCCCCGGAGGACCACGGCGAACTGGCCGAGGAGTTCTGCGACTTCATGGCCGGCCGCACCGGCACCTACCTCCGCCGGCTGGAGACGCGGATGATGGAGGCGGCCGAGGAGATGGAGTACGAGCGGGCCGCCCGGCTGCGCGACGACATCGAGGCCCTGAAGAAGGCCATGGAGAAGAACGCGGTCGTGCTCGCCGACGCGACCGACGCCGACCTCATCGCCGTCGCGGAGGACGAGCTGGAGGCCGCCGTGCAGATCTTCCACGTGCGCGGCGGACGCGTGCGCGGACAGCGCGGCTGGGTGACGGACAAGGTGGAGGACGTCACCACCGGGGCTCTCGTCGAGCACGCCCTGCAGCAGCTCTACGGCGAGGAGACCGGGGACGCGGTCCCCAAGGAGGTGCTGGTCCCGGCCCTGCCGGAGCCGGTCGAGCCGGTCCAGGAGTGGCTCACCGGCCGCCGCGGGGCGAACGTCTCGCTGCGCGTCCCGCAGCGCGGCGACAAGAAGGCGCTGATGGAGACGGTGCAGCGCAATGCCCAGCAGGCGCTCGTCCTGCACAAGACCAAGCGCGCCTCCGACCTCACCACCCGCTCGCGCGCCCTGGAGGAGATCGCCGAGGCGCTGGGCCTGGACAGCGCCCCGCTGCGCATCGAGTGCTACGACATCTCGCACCTCCAGGGCGACGACGTGGTGGCGTCCATGGTCGTCTTCGAGGACGGCCTGCAGCGCAAGAGCGAGTACCGCCGCTTCCAGATCAAGGGCTTCGCCGGCCAGGACGACGTGCGCTCCATGCACGAGGTGATCACCCGCCGATTCCGCCGCTACCTCGCCGAGAAGGAGCGGACCGGCGAGTGGGTGGAGGACGGCGCCGAGACCGCGCTCACGGCCTCCGGCACGGCCGCCCTGACGGCCTCGGGCACCGCCGCCCTCGGCGCCGCCGAAACCGCCGCCGAAACCGCCGCCGCCGACACCGCCCCGGCCGACGGTTTCAAGGACGACGACGGTCGCCCCAAGAAGTTCGCCTATCCGCCCCAGCTCGTGGTCGTCGACGGTGGCCGGCCGCAGGTCGCCGCCGCGCAGCGGGCGCTCGACGAGCTGGGCATCGACGACATCGCCGTCTGCGGCCTCGCCAAGCGCCTCGAAGAGGTCTGGCTGCCCGAGGACGACGACCCCGTGGTCCTGCCCCGCACCAGCGAGGGTCTCTACCTGCTCCAGCGCGTCCGGGACGAGGCGCACCGCTTCGCCATCACCTACCAGCGCACCAAGCGGGCCAAGCGCTTCCGGGCCGGCCCCCTGGACGACGTACCGGGCCTCGGCGAGAGCCGCAAACAGGCGTTGATCAAGCATTTCGGCTCGGTGAAGAAGCTGCGGTCCGCCACAATCGAGCAGATCCAGGAAGTGCCCGGGATAGGCCGCAAGACGGCCGAGACCATCGCCGCGGCCCTCGCCCAGGCGGCCCCGGCCGCACCTGCCGTCAACACGGCCACCGGAGAGATCATGGATGACAGGGAAGACGAGGCGCCCGAGACGACGGCGGGCGCCTCGGGGGAGCCCGTACCCGCGGGCGCCCCGGACGATCGACGGGGGCAGGAGAGATGACCGAGCACGACGAACAGCCCACAGCGCAGCGAGATCCGGCGTTCAGCCAGACGCAGGGCGGCCCCGCGGACACATCCGGCGAGCCGGGCCAGGACGGGCCGCGTGCGGCGGAAGCCGAAGCGGTCCAGGAAAACGGAGCAGAAGTGAGTACGGACACCACTGGTGCCGGGGTGCCCGAAGCGGCCATCCCCGAACTGGTGATCATCTCCGGTATGTCGGGAGCCGGCCGTTCGACGGCGGCGAAGTGCCTGGAGGACCTCGGCTGGTTCGTCGTGGACAACCTCCCGCCGGCCCTCATCCCCACCATGGTCGAGCTGGGCGCCCGCTCCCAGGGCAACGTGGCGCGGATCGCGGTCGTGGTCGACGTGCGCGGCCGGCGCTTCTTCGACAACCTGCGGGAGTCCCTCGCCGACCTCGACAGCCGGGGGGTCACGCGCCGGATCGTCTTCCTGGAGTCCTCCGACGACGCACTGGTCCGCCGCTTCGAGTCGGTGCGCCGCCCGCACCCGCTGCAGGGCGACGGCCGGATCGTGGACGGCATCGCCGCCGAGCGGGAGCTGCTGCGCGAGCTGCGCGGCGACGCCGACCTGGTGATCGACACCTCCAGCCTCAACGTGCACGAGCTGCGCGCCAAGATGGACGCCCAGTTCGCCGGCGAGGAGGAGCCCGAGCTGCGGGCCACCGTGATGTCGTTCGGCTTCAAGTACGGCCTGCCGGTCGACGCCGACCTGGTGGCCGACATGCGGTTCCTGCCCAACCCGCACTGGGTGCCGGAGCTGCGCCCGTACACCGGCCTCAACGAGGAGGTGTCGGCGTACGTCTTCAACCAGCCCGGCGCGAAGGAGTTCCTCGACCGCTACGCCGAGCTGCTGCGGCTGATCGCGGCCGGGTACCGGCGGGAGGGCAAGCGGTACGTGACGATCGCCATCGGCTGCACGGGCGGCAAGCACCGCTCGGTCGCCGTGTCCGAGAAGCTCGCCGCCCGCCTGGCCGCCGAGGGAGTGGAGACCGTGGTCGTGCACCGGGACATGGGGCGCGAGTGACCGAGCGCACTCCACGGCTGAGCAGGCTGCGCCGGGTGGTGCCCGAGTCCCGCGACGGCCGTCCCGTCGAGGCCCGCGGCGCCCGGCCGCGCCGCCGCGGTGCCCAGCCCAAGGTGGTCGCGCTGGGCGGCGGCATGGGACTGTCCGCCTCGCTCGCCGCCCTGCGCCGGATCACCGGCGACCTCACCGCCGTCGTCACCGTGGCCGACGACGGCGGCTCCAGCGGGCGCCTGCGCGACGAACTCGGTGTGCTCCCCCCGGGTGATCTGCGCAAGGCCCTCGCCGCCCTGTGCGGTGACGACGACTGGGGCCAGACCTGGGCCCGGGTCATCCAGCACCGCTTCCAGTCCAAGGGCGACCTGCACGAGCACGCGGTCGGCAACCTCCTGATCGTCGCCCTGTGGGAGCAGCTCGGCGACCACGTCCAGGCACTGGACCTGGTCGGCAAGCTGCTCGGCGCGCACGGGCGCGTGCTGCCCATGTCCGCCGTGCCGCTGGAGCTGCAGGCCCTGGTCAAGGGGCACGACCCGGAGCGGCCCGAGGAGGTCGACATCGTCCGGGGGCAGGCCACGGTGGCGCTGACGCCCGGGGAGGTGCAGTCCGTGCACCTGGTCCCGCACGACCCGCCGGCCGTGCCGGAGGCCGTGGCGGCCGTCCTGGACGCGGACTGGGTGGTGCTCGGCCCCGGGTCCTGGTTCTCGTCGGTGATCCCGCACCTGCTGGTCCCCGATCTGCTCGACGCGCTCACCGAGACCAAGGCCCGCAAGGTCCTGTCCCTGAACCTGGCACCGCAGCCGGGAGAAACCGAGGGGTTCTCACCGCAGCGTCATTTGGAGGTTTTGGGGCGACACGCCCCTAAACTCGCCCTGGACGTGGTGCTGGCCGACGAGGCCGCCGTGCCCGACCGCGACTCGCTCACCGAGGCCGCCAAGCGGCTGGGAGCCGCGGTCGAGCTGAGCCCCGTGGCCCGGACCGACGGTTCACCCCGGCACGACCCGGAGCTGTTGGCCGCCGCGTACGACCGTATTTTTCGGATGCATGGAAGGATCGGCCCATGGCGATGACGGCAGCGGTGAAGGACGAGATCTCCCGGCTACCCGTCACCCGGACCTGCTGCCGGAAGGCCGAGGTCTCCGCCATCCTGCGGTTCGCCGGCGGCCTCCACCTGGTGAGCGGGCGCATCGTGATCGAGGCGGAGCTGGACACCGCGATGGCGGCCCGGCGCCTGAAGCGGGACATCCTGGAGATCTTCGGCCACAGCTCCGAGCTGATCGTGATGGCACCCGGCGGGCTGCGCCGCGGCTCCCGGTACGTCGTGCGGGTGGTGGCGGGCGGCGACCAGCTGGCTCGCCAGACCGGCCTGGTGGACGGCCGGGGCCGGCCCATCCGGGGCCTGCCCCCGCAGGTCGTCTCCGGGGCCACCTGTGACGCCGAGGCGGCCTGGCGCGGTGCCTTCCTGGCGCACGGCTCGCTGACCGAGCCCGGCCGCTCCTCCTCCCTGGAGGTGACCTGCCCGGGTCCGGAGGCCGCGCTCGCGCTGGTCGGCGCCGCCCGCCGCCTGTCCATCGCCGCGAAGGCCCGTGAGGTGCGCGGGGTGGACCGGGTGGTCGTCCGTGACGGCGACGCGATCGGCGCCCTGCTGACCCGCCTCGGCGCGCACGAGTCGGTGCTGGCCTGGGAGGAGCGGCGGATGCGCCGCGAGGTCCGCGCCACCGCGAACCGCCTCGCCAACTTCGACGACGCCAACCTGCGCCGCTCCGCCCGCGCTGCCGTCGCCGCGGGGGCCCGGGTCCAGCGCGCCCTGGAGATCCTCGGCGACGAGGTGCCCGAGCACCTCGCGGCGGCCGGCCGGCTGCGCATGGAGCACAAGCAGGCCTCCCTGGAGGAGCTGGGTGCGCTTGCCGACCCGCCGCTCACCAAGGACGCGGTCGCCGGCCGGATCCGCCGTCTCCTCGCGATGGCCGACAAGCGCGCGTCCGACCTGGGGATCCCGGGCACCGAGGCCAACCTCTCCGAGGAGCTGGCCGACAACCTCGCAGGCTGAGGCTCCGTCACCACACGGGTGCCGACGGCAGTGACGGTCGTCGGCACCGGCGTTTACATCCCTTTTAAGCCACCGTGAACTGGCCATGAGGCACCCTTGACTGGATCATGAAGTGTCATGAGCCTGGCAGGGGTTCGCCGCCGTGGCGAACCACTGCTAGGGGGGTTCATGAGACACAGAGCGAGATCGATCCTCGCTGTCGGCGCGCTCCTGATCGGCTCGGCCGCACTCGCACCCGTGGCCCAGGCGCGGACCGGAGGTCCGAAGCCCGACCCCGACCAGGTCAAGGTCTTCCACGCCGACGTCACCAGGAAACAGATTCCCCTCCTGCTCGAAGCCGGGCAGGACGGCAACGAACTCGGCGACCAGGTCACCGGATCCGGAAAGACGGAAGTCGAGCTCTACCTCACCGACCAGCAGGCGAAGAAGCTGGCGAAGCGGGGCGTCGACCTCACCGAGCACACGGTGTCGGCGAAGGCCGAGGCGCGGGTCGAGGGCGCCTCCCAGGGCGTGTTCCGCCCGTACAGCGGCGCCGGCGGCCTCGAACAGGAGATCCTCGCGACCGCCCAGGCCAACCCCGGCCTCACCAAGGTCGAGTCCATCGGCAGGACGGTCGACGGCCAGGACATCCTCGCGCTCAAGCTGACCAAGGGCGCGAAGAAGTCGAAGGACGGCTCCAAGCCGTCCGTGCTGTACCTGTCCAACCAGCACGCGCGCGAGTGGATCACGCCGGAGATGACCCGCCGGTTGATGCACTACTACCTGGACCACTACAACACCGACCGGCGCATCAAGAAGATCGTCGACTCGACCGAGCTGTGGTTCGTGCTGTCCGCCAACCCCGACGGCTACGACTACACCTTCCAGAGCTCCGACACCCGCCTGTGGCGCAAGAACCTGCGGGACGTCAACGGCGACGGGGTCATCGGCACGGGCGACGGCGTCGACCTCAACCGCAACTTCGGCTACAAGTGGGGCTACGACGACGAGGGGTCGTCCCCCAACCCGACCAGCGAGACCTACCGCGGTGCGAGCCCCGAGTCCGAGCCCGAGACCAGGGCGCTGGACGACTTCGAGAAGCGGATCGGGTTCACCTACGGCATCAACTACCACTCCGCCGCCGAACTCCTCCTCTACGGCGTCGGCTGGCAGGTGGCCACCCCGACCCCGGACGACGTCCTCTACAAGGCGCTCGCCGGCACCCCGGACAACCCGGCGATCCCCGGTTACCACTCGCAGGTCTCCTCGGAGCTGTACACCACCAACGGTGAGGCGGACGGGCACGCGTCCAACGTCAACGGCATGGCGATGTTCACCCCCGAGATGTCGACCTGCCAGACGGCCTCGGACCTCGACCCGAACGACGCCTGGAACGCCGCCGACTGCCAGTCGGTCTTCAACTTCCCGGACGACGAGAAGCTGATCCAGGACGAGTTCGCGAAGAACATCCCGTTCGCGCTCTCCGTCGCCGAGACCGCCGCCCACCCCGACCGGCCGGTCTCCTCGGTCGGCCTGAACGCCGCCGACTTCACCCCGGCGACCTTCTCCACGTCGTACTCGCGCGGCGCCGACCAGGAGGTCTCCGTCGTCGTCCGCAAGGCGATCCGGGACAAGGAGCTCAGGTACCGCGTCAACGGCGGCCGCACGCGGGACAGGGCGCTCAAGTCCTGGAAGGGCGGCGAGACCTACGGCGGCGCCGACAACCTCTACTTCGACGAGTACCGCGCCAAGGTGAAGGACGGCGGCCCGGGCGACAGGGTCGAGGTGTGGTTCACCGGCGAGACGAAGAGCGGCAGGAAGGTCTCCAGCGCGCACTTCACCTACACCGTCGCCGAGCGGGCCAAGGCCGACACCCTGGTCGTCGCCGAGGAGGGCACCAAGGCCACCCAGGCGCAGACCTACGTCGACGCGCTGAAGGCGGCCGGGCGCAGGGCGGTCGTCTGGGACGTCGCCACCCAGGGCGCGCCCGACGCGCTCGGCGTCCTCAAGCACTTCAGGACGGTCGTCCACTACTCCGGCACCGCGGGCCCCGGCAACGACACCCAGCTCCAGCTGCGCGCCTACCTCAACGAGGGCGGCAAGCTGATCGAGGCGGGCGAGCTGGCCGGCGGCAGCGTGAACCTCGCCGACGGCACCCCGTCGAACGACTTCAGCCAGTACTACCTGGGCGCCTACTCCCGCACCTCGACGCCCGGCGCCAGCGGCTTCAGCGGCTCCGGCGCGCTGGACGGCTTCAGCGGGGCCCTCGGCGGCACCGCCACCAACCCGCTCGACAAGGCCGGCACCTACTCCGCCACCTCGGAGCAACTGCCGCCCGCCACGTACCCGCAGTTCGCCAGTGCGGGCGCCGGCCAGTTCGCCGGGACCGTCAACCCGTACGGGCCCTACTCCGGGTCGTACATGGCCGCGGCCGTCCACACCGACGATGCCTACAAGCGCCTCACCCGCACCATCGACCTCACCGGTGTCACCGCGTCCCAGCAGCCGACCCTCAGCGCCAGGCTGCTCTGGGACACCGAACCCGGCTACGACCACGCAGTCGTCGAGGCGCACGTGGTGGGCGCCGACGACTGGACCACCCTGCCCGAGAAGAACGGCGCCACCAGCGACGCCGTGCCGAGCGAGTGCGGGGCCGGGTTCCTGATCGCCGAGCACCCGTGGCTCAAGCACTACCTGACCATCACGGGCAGTCAGTGCACCGCGAGCGGCACCAGCGGCTCCTGGCACAGCTTCACCGGCAGCTCGGCGGGCTGGCAGCCGGTGAGCTTCGACCTGAGCGCCTACGCCGGCAAGTCCGTGCAGATCTCCCTCGGCTACATCACCGACCCGGGCACCGGCGGGCACGGTGTCCTCGTCGACGACGCCTCGCTGGTGGTCGGCGGGACGGCCACCGAGACCGAGGGCTTCGAGACCTCCCTCGGCCCCTGGAGCGTCACCGGCCCGCCCGCGGGCAGTCCGGCCGTCCTCAAGGACTGGACGCGCACCGGCGCCCTCTTCCGGACGTACGGAGCGATCACCACCGACCGCACCGTGCTGCTCGGTTTCGGTCTGGAGCAGGTCACTTCGGCGGCCGATCGTGCCGCTCTGGTGAAGAAGGCGTTGACGGCACTCGACAACTGACCCCGAGGGCATGCGACAAGTGAGCCGACCCGCTCACGAACGAGTGAAAGATCGGTAAAGGCGGGTCGACATCACCGGACAAAACGGAGCGATACCGCCCCCGTTCCGAGGCGGTCCGTACCCCTACTGGCGGGTACGGACCGCCTCGCCGTGTATGGGGCATCTGGATGTCACCACGGGAGCCTCAGGGAGGTAGGGTCGTGGGTGGTCGGGGACATCCCAAATACAGCTCGCCGGCACCGCATGGCCGGCGTACCAACGAGGAGATCGGTTCGTGACGATCCGCGTAGGCATCAACGGCTTCGGTCGTATCGGTCGCAACTACTTCCGCGCGCTGCTGGAGCAGGGCGCTGACATCGAGATCGTGGCTGTCAACGACCTGGGTGACACCGCGACCACCGCGCACCTGCTGAAGTACGACACGATCCTCGGCCGCCTCAAGGCCGAGGTGTCGCACACCGCCGACACGATCACCGTCGACGGCCACACCATCAAGGTGCTGTCCGAGCGCAACCCCGCCGACATCCCGTGGGGCGAGCTGGGCGTCGACATCGTCATCGAGTCGACCGGCATCTTCACGAAGAAGGCCGACGCCGAGAAGCACATCGCCGGCGGCGCCAAGAAGGTCCTCATCTCGGCTCCGGCCAAGGACGAGGACATCACCATCGTGATGGGCGTCAACCAGGACAAGTACGACCCGGCGAACCACCACGTCATCTCCAACGCCTCCTGCACCACCAACTGCGTGGCCCCGATGGCGAAGGTGCTCGACGAGAACTTCGGCATCGTCAAGGGCCTGATGACGACGGTGCACGCGTACACCAACGACCAGCGCATCCTGGACTTCCCGCACAAGGACCTGCGTCGCGCGCGTGCCGCCGCCGAGAACATCATCCCGACCACCACGGGCGCCGCCAAGGCCACCGCGCTGGTCCTCCCGCAGCTCAAGGGCAAGCTGGACGGCATCGCCATGCGCGTCCCCGTCCCGACCGGCTCCGCCACCGACCTGGTCGTGACCCTGCAGCGCGAGGTCACCAAGGACGAGGTCAACGCCGCGTTCAAGAAGGCGGCCGAGGACGGCGACCTGAAGGGCTACCTGGCGTACACCGAGGACGAGATCGTCTCCTCGGACATCGTCAGCGACCCGGCCTCCTGCACCTTCGACTCCTCCCTGACCATGGTTCAGGACGGCAACACGGTGAAGGTCCTCGGCTGGTACGACAACGAGTGGGGCTACTCCAACCGCCTCGTCGACCTCACGGTCTTCGTCGGCGAACAGCTCTGATCGGCCGAACAGGCACCTCGATGCGGTAGCAGGGCTCGGGCAGCGCACGGTCGCGCCGCCCGGGCCCTGACGCGCGTAAGGATCGACCCGACGACATACGGTTCGATCAGTCCTCGTACGATCAAGAGCCCTCCTGTAGGAGTCCCCAACCATGAAGACGATCGACGAACTCCTCGCCGAAGGGGTCGACGGCAAGCGGGTCTTCGTCCGCGCCGACCTCAACGTGCCGATGGCCGACGGTCTCATCACCGACGACGGCCGGATCCGCGCCGTCCTGCCCACCGTCCAGGCCCTCGTCGGCGCGGGCGCCAAGGTGGTCGTCGCCTCCCACCTGGGCCGCCCCAAGGGCGCCCCGGACCCGAAGTTCTCCCTGCTCCAGGCCGCCGAGCGGCTCGGTGAACTGCTCGGCGCCCCGGTCGCGTTCGCCCAGGACACCGTCGGCCCCGCCGCCCACGACGCGGTGAACGGCCTGCAGCCCGGCCAGGTCGCGGTCATCGAGAACCTGCGCTTCAACGCCGGTGAGACCTCCAAGGACGACACCGAGCGCGGCGAGTTCGCCGACCAGCTCGCCGCCCTCGCCGACGTCTACGTCGGCGACGGCTTCGGCGCCGTGCACCGTAAGCACGCCTCCGTGTACGACCTCCCGGCCCGGCTGCCGCACTACGCCGGCTACCTGATCGCCACCGAGGTCGGCGTCCTCAAGAAGCTCACCGAGGACGTCCAGCGGCCCTACGTCGTCGTGCTCGGCGGCGCCAAGGTCTCCGACAAGCTCGCCGTGATCGACCAGCTGCTAGGCAAGGCCGACCGCATCCTCGTCGGCGGCGGCATGGTCTACACCTTCCTCAAGGCCAAGGGCTACGAGGTCGGCAGCTCCCTCCTCCAGGAGGACCAGCTCGCCGCGGTCACCGAGTACATCGAGCGCGCCGAGAAGACCGGCGTCGAGCTCGTGCTGCCCGTCGACACCCTGGTCGCACCCGCGTTCCCCGACCTGTCGGCCAAGACCCCCGGCGACCCCGCCACGGTCCCCGCGGACGCCATGCCGGCCGGTCAGATGGGCCTGGACATCGGCCCGGAGACCGCCAAGCTGTACGCCTCGAAGCTCGCCGACGCCGCCACCGTCTTCTGGAACGGTCCCATGGGCGTCTTCGAGCACCCCGACTACGCCGCGGGCACCCGGGCGGTCGCCCAGGCTCTCGTCGAGTCCAAGGGCTTCACCGTCGTCGGCGGCGGGGACTCCGCCGCCGCCGTGCGCATCATCCGCTTCGACGAGAACG